>CAYZUJ010000022.1:2745-8010 GCA_964481375.1 uncultured Neisseria sp.
GTTTAGCGGCAGAATATAATGGTGTATTCCCTGCTCCAAGTTATTTATTAAAGAATATATAGATTATTTTTTAATAATTATTCAGAAAAAATGAAATACAATTTTATGCAAAAAATGAGATTTTGCAAGAGATTAAGAAAAACAGTATAATTTCAGCTTATATTAAAATATTTTTTGGAAGTTTAATGGAATATAACTTAAAAAATACTAACGCTATTGAATATATCAAAACATCAGAATCACTGAGATATTTTGATACTTCACTTATAATGAATAATGGTTTAAATCAGTCTATTAATAGTGATAGTATTTTATGGGATTTATGGTTAAGCAGAATTTATCTACCATCTTTAGGTGTTGCTGATAAAATAGATCTTTTTTCATGTATTAATAAAGGATATACATCTATTGAGACTATATCGCAATATTTAGGGATGCATAAGCAAGGTATAGAAGCATTAATATGCTTTTTAACTAGCATTAGTTTATTAAATTATTCAAATAATCAAGTGTCATTAACTACTGGTTCCAAAAATTACTTGCTTCCAGAATCCTTATATTATTGGGGTAATGCATTTATTCGAACGCATGATACTGAAGAAATATAAACGAATACTTATAGCTATAACTCAAAAACCACTGCAGTTGTTAAATAGTGAGGGCAAAAGTTTGTCAGACATGTGGAAACATGGAAATTTAGATGCTGCTTTTGCAGAAACTTTTACTAAAATAATGCATAGTTCAATTTTTCCAGCCACAATTTCAGCAATAGACAGTGGTATATTTGCAAATACATCACATTTATTAGATATTGGTGGTGGTTCTGGATGCTTTTCAAAGTATTTTATTAATTGTTATCCTAAATCAGAAGCTACTATATTTGAATTGCCTTCAGTTTGTAATCTACTAAAAAATAATATTAAAAATAAAAACATTAATATTTATTCTGGTAATTTTTTTATTGATGAATTTCCAATGAATTGTGATAGTATTCTATTAAGTAATATATTGCATGACTAGGATATAGAGTCCGTAAAGTTTTTGCTAAAAAAATCCTTTGATGCGTTACCTAATAATGGTAGAATATTTATACATGAAATGTTATTAGATGAAGGAAAATGTAGCCCTATAACTGCAACAGCATTTAACCTATTAATGTATGTCAATCATGGATCACAACAATTTACTAAATCCCAGTTATTTAATTTATTAGAGCTTATAGGATTTAAAAATTGTGACTATATAAAGACACATCATTATTATTCTTTGATAATTGCCCAAAAATAATTATAAAATTTTTTTAAAAATAAAGGTATCCACTACAAAAGTCAGGGCAAATAAATATTTCCACAAATACCCTGACTTGAATTACAATCTCTGCTTAGATATTCAATAATTAAATTTCACACAGTCTGAATTGGGAGTTAATCTGTATAAATACCTACATGATCGAATAAGTGGCACCATGAATATGCCTTCATTGGCAGACGTGATTTTAAATCAATAATGTAAATATTTTAGGAATTCAAAATATAATGAATGACTGTAGTTTACCTGATACATTGCACAGACTTGGGTTACAATGTAATATATTTGATAGTGGTGAACATCTTATTGCACTGGATATGACGAACTTGTTATGGTTATTTTGCCATGAATCTAAAGATATAATACCAATATTAAAATATCCAAAAAATAATCCAATAGCAACAAGCTTACAATTTCCAAAAGTTCAAAATATGTTTGAGCTTAAAAAGGGTAATTTTAAATTACATGGAGTTAGTCTTTCCATGTGGAGCAATAATACTAGTTGTGTTGTGAATATTGCTGGTAGATTATTGGGTGATAGTAGTCGTCCATTCATTAAAATGTTGCCTGGTGATGAGTTACATGGTATATGGTTATCAAAATATTCTAATATTTCGCAAAACAATTTATTACCACAAGAGGTTAAAAATAAAGTTAGCGTGGTACATAGTAATAATAATCATATTACGACATCATTTGAGTTATGGTGGAATCAAGATCACGTTTTACATTTAAATAATGAAAAATATTCTCGTAAAGATGTGGTGGGTTGGGCAAGAAATAAGGCTTGCGGTAGCCATAAAGAAAAAAATGAAAATGATCCAAACTTAAAAAAATATAGGGTATTAGAAACTTTTCTGGCTAGTAATAAAGAGTTAACGTTTATTTACCCACAGCCTAAATCACTTTTGTACTCTGGTATATATGCACTAATTAGAACCATTGCTGGAGAATTAATTTTTTCTTTAAATAAAAACAACACAAGTGTACTGTAGATGCTTATCTATATCAATTTGTCTAAAAGTTGAGACAAGAAAAAATAGAAGATGATGTTATAACTCAGTTACCCTGATTTTTGTAGTGTATACAAATAAAGCAAATTAATTAACCTTTGAATTATTATAATCATAATCATTTTTTGAGATACTATATGATTTTTACTTTTTGTAAATCAACGGTTTTTAAATATTCAATAGCATCTTCTATTTCAAATTCATTAAATACTTTAACATCATTTTCTTGGAGAAGTGCAGCAGTTGTTCCAGAGCCTTTAATAATTTTTCCGCTGTGAGAACCATCATATATATTATTATTACCGCATGAAGGGCTATATCTTTTTAAAATAGCAATTCTTATTTTATGCTTTTTAATTAGACTAAGTGCATTATTTGCACCTAAAATAAAAGCATCAGTTCTATCTATTTTTGAAATAGAGATAACTTTTGCTACTCCTCTAAGTACATCATGACCATCTCCACCAACAATTTCGCATGAAGGTCTTGGAACAGGAAGCCCAGCAGAAACTTCTGGACAAATAGATATAATTCTATTTTCATTTTTCCATTGAAATATTGCATGATGATCGCATAAAGCATCTTTTCCATGATAACGAACTTCTTGACCAAGCAAACAACCACTAATTAATATTTTTTCCATAGCCTTCATTTTATAAAATTAGTAAATATTCTATATAAAAAAATATGATGTGATGCAATAATAGAATACATGTTTAATCAATATTAATAACAAATGATTCTAATTTGTGGAAATCATACATCTAATTAACTTTTAGAGAATATAACCACTATTTCATTCTGCTAATACTAACTAATATCCTTATTTTTTAGCAGAATTTGTAACATTATTTTGGGCACTAATTTAAGACTCAATTGATTTGTTTCATCTTGTAATTTTATATCTTCCGCATAATCTGTAATTAAATAAACATTTTTCAAATTAAATTCTTTTATAATATCAACTCCAGTCAATTTTTCTCCAAAAATACTGTAATCTAATAAGAATGTTATATTATCTATGTTATCTTGATTAGTTAAATAGTCTCTTAACAAAAAGAAGTTCATAAAATACTTTGTATCGATATTTGGTTTATTAAACAAAAAGTATTCTTGCCATATATTTATAATATTTGAATTATCGTCCACTATTATAACTTTTTGAGTTGAAATTACTATACTTCTAGTATATTGTTCAGGAAACGTTACTCTAGGAAATTTAATATTAACAGTAGTACCTTGATTAATAATCGAGTCAATACTTAGTTGACCATTTATACTTTCTATAAATTTTTTAGCACTGGAAAGCCCAATTCCATTACCTTGAAATTTAAGAGATTTACCAGCTAGTATATTAGCAATTTCTTCATTAGGAATACCACAGCCAAAATCTTTAATTTGTACCAATATATTGATTTCATCTGTATTTATAATTATATTTATTTTTTTGTTTTTTAACGTACTTGCTTCATAAGCATTATTCAAAATATTAGATAATACATTTTTAATTTTAGCTTGCTCATTGCTTAACCAAATTATCTCATTTGAATTATAATTAAAAAAAATAACTTGATTATCATTTGCCCATTCAATTTGTTTATCAGCAATTACGTCATTTGCTATATTAAATATACATTGGATGCCATAAAATTTATCATTAAAATCTTTATGTTCTTTTAACATGCTTCGTGAAATATAGCTAATCTTATTAATTTGTTTAATAATTTGTAGTTTATCAAAATTAATATTTTGGTCAGTATTTTGATTAGACCAATTTTTAATTAGGTTTTCCATTATTAAAATAGGTGATTTAATATCATGTGCAACTCTTGTTGCTACAGAAATCACTTGTTTTTGAAAATAAGTAATATATTCATAAGTTTCGATAAGATAATCCTGAACTTCTTTAAATTCAATTAAATTAAATTCATTTTTTTTAACTTTATTGTTATTAAGAATTGTATAAATATTCTCTTTCATTGTTAGGAAAGGCTTTTCTGCTTGTTTACCTAGGATAACAGATAATATAGCTGCAATTAAAGAATATATCATGCCCATAGATGGAATAAAAACAAAGTTATCTTCAACAATAATGTTAAACTCTTTCATGAAAATGCATGCCAATATATACCCAAGAATTGAAATATGAAAAATTATGAATGCTTGTTTACTCCTTATTGATTTACTATTAACAAACCAATCTTTAGGATTATAGAGCTTAAATTTAATAATATTTATTAATGAAAAAGAAATTAGCAGTACATTTATAAGCCACATAATCTCACCATATACTAAATTATCTAATTTATTATTCAAATAACATTCTGTCATAATATAATTACCAATCATACCAAAACAAAACCCGCTAAATCCTAATAAAATAGATTTGTTTTTAGTTGCAATAATTACTAGCATAGACAAATAGAACAATGTTATTGTAGCTGTTAAATCTATAGAATAGTAAGGGAAAGATAGATATCTTAAATATGTAGGAGCAAAGAAACTAATAATTATTAAAGTTATAACTATAAATATGAATATTATTAGTTTAATTTCTTTTCGTTCATAAATATATATAGTTAACAATAATATAAGCCCCGTAATTGCTGATATATACCATGAAAAGTTAGTTAATGCGAATATTAAAAAATCATGGAAATTTATAAAAAATACAATTATAAAAGATATGTCCATTAAGAATAATAAAGTTACACTAATTGGTAAGAACAGAAACTTTTTTTGCGAGCATCTCTTTATATGTATAAAAATAATTAATGCTAATATTACATTAATGAAATCAATAATTAATGCAGTATATTGTATTTGTCGAATAAAATTTCCTACTTTTAATTCACCTAGCAATAATATTATAAAAGAAACTGCAATAGCATAAATTGGAAAAATTAACTTTGAAACCTTCATACTTATTTATCTTAAATTATAG
>CAYZUJ010000022.1:8020-20401 GCA_964481375.1 uncultured Neisseria sp.
GACAGTTTGTTAAAAATTACTGAAACTGGTTCTGCATTTATATCCCAAATATAATCAGGATTGATTTTATTGGCTTCTAAACCTATACTAATCACGGTTAAATTAGCAGCTTTTGCAGCATGTACACCAGTGATACTATCTTCAAAGACTAAACACTCTGAATTAATTATTTTGTGAGCGTTTAATGCTTTTAGGTATAGTTCAGGATTAGGTTTACCATATTTAACACTTTCAATTCCAAAGCAATATAAGCATTTATCTTTAATTCCAATGCTATTAATAGCAAAATCACATAATTCTTGATTTGAATTGGAAATAACACTCTGTTTTATGCCTAATTGATGAAAATAATTAAATAATTCCAAGCTTTTTTTAATAAATAAATTATTATTAAAGTTGGTTTTAAAATATAAAATTGCAAGATTTTTCAATTGGTTTAATATTTTTGAATCATTATCAGGTGATAATTCAGTTAAAAAAATAAAGTCTGCGAGCAATGTTTGTCCATTCGGCAAATCTTCTATTTCATGTATCATATTACAATTAATTTGAGCACAGGCAAATTTAATTGCTTGGTCGTACAATTCATTGGTATTAATTAATGTGCCGTCTAAATCCCAAAATATGGTGCTAATTTCTTGCATTGTTTATTTTCTTAAAATATAAATCATATACTTTTAATGTGTTAAATAGTTAATATTATAAACTAAATTATTTTTTCTATACAATAACTATAATTACCGTATTTTTGTGCTTTAATTAATTTATATTCAGTAGCCTCACTAAAGAAATATGATGGAATTAATTCACCTTGCTCTACGTTATGTTTTTTATCACCTGGAATTTCTTTAGCAACTTCAAACAAATCTGTTGGGTTATATATTGAAAATATGAATTTATCTGTTTCATTTTCTAAATAATAACTGCCATAACTATTTAGAATATAGTATTTTTTAATGTTATGTTTTTGACAAATATTATTAAAAATATAAATATACCTTTTATCAAAGAGAAATTTTAAACTATCCACATCTAAAAAGCTTAATATGTCTTTAGTTATGTTTTGAAACAATATCTTTTGATGTTCTCTAATTACATTTAATAAAATGCTTGTTTTTTCTTTTGGTAAGTAATAATTAATAAGCCTCTTATTTAATGCATTTACAGCTTCATTAATTGTGTATACGTTAGTTAATAATATTTTTATTAAATCAGTATCGCTGTACTTACTTAATAATTCAACCCCATTAATATTTGGCATATTATAATCAGATATTAGAACCCCTTGTTTATTTCCATAACTTTTAACAAATTTTTCAATACTTTTATAGCTTAAATCATTTATCCTACTAAAATTATCTTCTAAAAAATATCTAATATTTATATTTATTGGTTCTATATTTTTTATAGCTTCAAGTGGTGAGTTATAAATAGACACAGTTACACTTTTAAGTTGTTGTTGTAATAAACTTAAATAATCAATATCGTCATCGACTATCATTATATTTAAGGGAAAATAAAATAAATTTATACTTTCTGATGAAACGTTCATGCAGGATTCCTTAATAAAATCTACCTATTACATAGCAAACATTGTTTTTTTATTTCACTCAAAATCGTAAATAACTCGTAATATAATATAATTATTTCAATATTTTTATTGCATATTCTTCAGATTGAATAATAGATACAGTCTTATATAATTTTGCAACTACCATTATTTTATTAGGATTTAATCTTATTTCTTTATTGTTTATTAAAGCAATAATTAAGTTTGTACCAACGCTTATTATGTTAATTTCTTTTAATATATTATCATTTTCGCATAATAAATAATATCCATCCTGTAATATTTTGTTAACTTTATAAAATATTTTAATGCCTGAGCTTTTTATAATTCCAAAAAATTCATTATTAACTATATTCATAAAATCATTATCGTAAATATATATCCTATAGTTCTTATATTTATTTTGATTAATGCCCCCTAGATTTTCATATACATTTATATCTAAAAAAAACTTTTCATCTATAAGTTCTAAAATTGTACAATTTAAATAATCTGCAATTAATTCTAAAAATAAAATATTTGGTACATGCTCACGTTTCATAATTCTATATAAAAGTTGTTTATCAACTGCTAATAATTTTGATAATCCTAGTATTGTTATTTTATTTTTGTATAAAACAATTTCTAATTTATTTGCAATGCTATTAACAATATTTTTTTCTTGCTTAGACATAAGGACTCACTAGAATTAATTGAATACAAGGTATTTTATCATTAATTATCTTAATTTTTTTTAAAAATTTTTATATTGAATAGTGTTTATGTTATATAATAATGTTTATGAAAAATCATAAACATTATAAAAATAAAGTTTAGTTGATATATAAGTACTTATATGAAATTTTTAAGGGAAATATAAAATGAAAAAAGTAAGACTACCTGTTAATTTTGCAAATTATGATTTCAGAGAGTTATCAAAACAAGAAAAAAATGCAGCACTAAAAATAAGATACCTTGCTTTATCACATATTGCTTCTGGCAAAACAGTTTTAGAAACAGCAGATTTAGTACATAAGAGTAGCCGTATGATTCATCGCTGGCTAAATAAATTAGAAAATTTTGGACTTGAGGGCTTAAAAGATAAATTAGGAAGAGGGCGTAAAGTAAGACTACCATATGAAAAAGAAGCTGAATTTATAAATATAATTCTTGATTTTAAAAAAACATATAATAAAAATAAAATAACTGGACTTAATATTCAAAAGTTATTAAAAAAACATTATGATATAGATTGTACTTTACCAACAGCATATAACACCCTTACAAGATTAAATATAAAGTTTTTTAAACAAAAAAATAAAAGAGAAAAATTAAAAAGTTCTTTCAGTACAAAAAGTAATGAATATTTAATAATTTAATAAAAATTAGCCTCTAGAAGGCTTCTAAAGTAAGGAAAATTATTAATTTATTTGATTTAGCTTTAAAATATATAATTCTTAAATCACTTGCTATTAAAGGCTTTGGAGCTAAAAATTAATTTGCAATTATTAAATTACGTATGATATTATCCCGAATTATTATTAAATAGTTACTTATAATATAATAATTATGAGCAATTTAATGTTTGTAAAATGCTGAATAATTTTAAAATAGTCATTCTTTATAATATAATAGTTGGAGAATATAACAGACCATATCTCTTAAGAATAAATATATTTTACTTTTACTAATTTTATAGGCGCACTTATTTTATGCAAAAAAAGTTTAATTTAAACCATCAGTATTTTAAATACGCAATAATTCTCTTATTGTTCATCTTAGTTTCTTGTAATGGTGGTAGCAACCCCAATCATTCAGGTAAACAGCTTTTACAAAACAAATCTAAAATATCCATTAAAGCTAATATAGATTCAATGAGTATAGATTGGACTGTTGATAACACAAGTCCAGATGATATAAATACTACACTTAAAGATATGGGGTGGCATTTAATTACTATAACAGTTAGTTCTGTTGATAAAACAATTAAGCCTATTCCAGTCGAAGGTTTGTTAGCTACGATATATCCAGAACCATCAGTTAATGTTGGTCAACAGATTCAAATTAAAGACATTAATTGTGAAAGTGCTGTATTTAGTAAAGTTGGAGATAGTTGTAGTGCTTATTTTAAGTTATCATATGACACGAGTAAAGGTACTGATAATCAAGTTATGTTTTCAGTTCAAATGGCACCTAAAGGTAATATAGCTGGGGTGTTATCTTTTTCCTCTGCGGTTAAACCTTTTGAAAGTATTGCTAATTATAGAGCCGTTAATCCAATTGAAAACAAATACTATAGTGGCACTAATATTGCAACAAATAAAAACTCTTACCAAATTTTATTAATTCAGAATGCCTCATTACAACCAATAAATATAACAAAATTATCTGCACTTACAAACCAAATTTTTACTCTTATTCATCGCAGTATGGCATCAGGTAATAACGACCCTTATTATGGTAATGAATCAGAATGTTCACTTTCAGCAAACCCTAGCAATGGTCAAGTAAATACTTTAACAAACTTATATGACAGTTGTATCACTGTTTACAAAGCCCCGGAGACTTCTTCAAGTGAGCAAGAAACTGAGAGGATTGAGATTGCTACAGATGCTAGATACTTTTATCCATCTTGGTCAAATAAATATAATCTGATTGCACAATATATTAATGGCGCTCCATTACCAGCACAAGCAATTAGTCAAACTGATGGAAGTTTTTTTGAACCATTACCAGTTAAAAATTTTACTATCACTTACAATTTTACTCCTGAGAAATTATCAATATATAAAGGTAGCATCCAAAAAAGAATTATTCTTAATAATTCGGATCGATTATTTAAGGACGACATGATACTAACAAATATAGGTCCAGCATCAATTGCAAGTTTTGAACAAGAGTTTCCAGTTGGAAAACTTCTTGGTAAGGATAATGTTAGTGTAAATGCATGTGGAGGAGCATATGCTTACGCAGATGTAACTGCTAAAGCATTCGTTAATGGGAGGATAGAATTTGACTTTGACATACAGAGTAATGCTCATTGTGCTAATGGAGATAGAGCCATATTTAATTACTTAACGTCAGAGGACGGTTATTTTAATATGCAAGTATATGCTTTAAATGATAGAGGGTGTGGTAATCCTGGAGATAACTGGGATATAGGTGCTTATACAACATTAACTGGAGTTTGTTCAGAAAATTGGTGCAATTATATAGTGTTAGTTAGAGCACATCATGGTGGCGCTCCTGGTCAATGCCAAGATACCCAGGATAGGTCTTTTGAACTATCATTTGCTAAACCAAATTCACACTGGATACTTCAATTAAATTCAACTTCAGAAGCACCCATTAATTTTGCAGCTCAAGGTGGGCAATATTCAGAAGGAAAAATTAATGGTCTTCCAACACAAATTAACCAAGCACCCATTACTTGCAATAATGATGGAATGTGTACTGCAGTAGATATTCATACTAGTAATACTACAGGCAGAGATATTAGTTATATGCTACAACTTAATAGGGTACATGGTAGCACTTTCAATAATGGCATTATACAATTTGAGCGTTCTTCAGGTTACGATTTAAGTAGTTTTAATTTGCGAATAAATAATCAATAATATTAGTCTTTTATTTAATTATAAATTTAATCTTTTAGCAAAGGTATAATATGAAAAAAAACATTAATTTAAAGCGATCAGTATTTATCAGTATGGCATGCTTAGATTTAATTGCTTGCGGAGGCGGAAATAATGCTGAAAATAAGAATCCTAATCCATCACCTCAAAACTTACCCAATGTTTTTGATTCAACATCAGTAAAAAATATTAAATTTGATGCTTTAAGATTAGATAATAGCTATTTAAAGGAGGTAGACTTAACTAAAATAGCTGGGCATGCTGATTACAAAATACGTATTACTAACCCTAATAGTTTTAATATGAATGTTACTAATTTAGATTTCACAAACAATTTCTCTAAAGGTAACTACTACTTTATTAAAAATAAAGAATTAGATAATTGCTTTAACCAAAATTGGTATATAGCAAGTGCTTCTGGGGCTAGTCTTAATATGCCAGCTAATTCAAGTTGTTCTTTTTATACAACATCAATATGGTTAGGTACGCAACAACTCAATGCAAATAATACTGATACTATTGATTATATAGTTAATAACAACGGTTTTGGCTTCCAAGTTAAAAGTAATGAAAAAATAAAGTTATGGTGTAAAGCTAATTGCAGTGTAATAGGTCAACAGTCAAAAGCTCAAGAACCAGTAACTGAAAATAGGATTAATGTTGTGCATAATAAGTTTAATCTAAGTTCCGATCCAATAATAAACAGTATTTCCACAGATGGGTTTGCTTTAGGTGGTGAGTATTTATTTTCTTCTGGTGTAGCATCGATAGGTGCTTTAAAGTTCACTCGTTATCAAGTTTATTATAACTCTAATACAGGAAATCTAGAAATTATAGGACACAATAGTTTTAAGGAACAATTTGCTGATGAGTCAGTTATTGTATCTTATTCAGGGTTTGCTACTCAGAACAACGGCTCATTTGTGGCTCATAATGTGATATTACCAGACAATAATTCATTTATGATGTTTTATGAAGCATCTAAAGAAATTTATGGAGCTTATTCTTCACATATTGGGTCTGATGGAATAAGTTTGCAAGGTCTTGACAATAATATTTGGTTTAATTCAAAAGAACATAATTTATTTTATCAAATTAAGGATTCTAACTATCATATTAAACCTTTAAATCTGCTATCTCCCAATTTACCATATAAAGATAGTACTATTTTAGGAGTAGATTCTAATGGTAACATGGTAATTAAAACTGGTAATGAAATTAACTGTTATATTAAAAACTTTAATTATTTTAAAGTAACAACCCCTTCAACTACCTTAAACATAGGTGGGCTAAATTACCCATTAGGTGATTCGGTTATTTCGTATAAATATCTGTATACAAACCATGCAAACCTTGATAATAAATACTATGATGTCAATGGAGATCCATTATCATTTGATATTTATTATCAGATTGAGCTTAGCAATAACTTATGTCAAGTCATGCCAATAGGCGCGCCTTATTTAGTAGTGCCAAAAGATACTACTTTAATAATTACTGATAAATATACTGCAATTAAAACTAAATCAGGTTATACATTTGCTTCACCAAATGATACGTCTGATGGTAGAAATAATTTGAGGTAATAACTATGATTAAACATATTTTTTTGAGCTATTTAACATTATTTATTAGTTACAGTTATGCTAATAATAAAATTGATATAAATAATACTATTTTTAATGTGGGTGGAACTTATGATAGTATGTCGCACCATCCAACATTAGTTAATTCATGTTTAAATGTAGCAAATATTGAATCAAATTTGATTATTAGAAATCCCCATGCTAGTTTAAATTTTAATCAAATGCAAAGCCTTAGCTCCGTACAATCAGCTTTAGGTACAGAGTTTTCATCTCATACAAGTTATGGGGCATTCGATGTAAATACAAATTATAAGTATGGTAGATCTAGTCAAGATGATAGCTATACATTAAATCTTAACTACATTTATCAATATGCTGGTAAGGCATCTTTCAAAAGTGATGTAGTGGTACAGGGTAAAGGTGTATTAACACCAACCTCATTATCTATACTTGATTCACCAGATAAGTTTAGGAAAATGTGTGGGGATATGGTTATTTCTGAACTTGATGCTAGCGCAAGTTTATTAATGCGACTTACTTTAACTTTTGATTCTTCAGTAGATAAAAACTATTATGATGATAGCTTCAAAAAGGTTAGCGGATTACAAAATGTTTTAGAAATTATAAAAACTAATAAAAATAATGTGGATTTCACTCTAAATGCAGCAGGCATACAAGTTGGTGGTAATCCTCAATTATTAAATCAGTTATTTATTGAAAATGGAGGATCGATTGGTAAAGATGGCTACCCAGTCTTAGGATGTGGCACAAAAAGTAGTATTAACCCTTCTTGTGTTGATTTAATAAATCAAGTTATTAATTATTCTCAAACGCTTAGCTCTCAATTGAATTCACCTAAAGATTTTTATTTTATTAATCCTACATTAGCTAGTTGGGCTGAGATTGGTATAAATGCTAAAGTAGTAATAACTGATCCACAAGTACTTCAAGCAATGCAGCAGATTATAAAACAATATAATCAAGATTATAAGGATTTAACTTTTATTTCTAATTATAAAAATATGTTATTTAGTAAAGGCATGTTAAGTGCATCTATGGAAGAAAAACTAAATACTTTAATTAATAATTACCAGCAAGTAATCAATTTATATTCTGATCCAAGTTATAATGTTATGGATTGCTTTAATGGTTTTGTTGGTAATAGCTGTTTAGCAATTAAGGATAATGTTATAAATGCTCGTAATAATATTCTTAAAAATAGTTCATTAAATGAATTATTGATTTACTTGAAAACTAATCAATACTTAGTAACTCTATTTATTAAACCTGATTTAATTACTACTACACAATGTGCTGTATCGCCAATTAGTGAAAGTGACACCCATTTATATATGATTAATTGCAATGGTCAAGCTAGCGGTACATTCGATTTAATTAATGAAGGAACTATTGAAAAAAAGCTGATAATAAATAGTTTTACTTATAGTTATAAGCATCTCGATATTAATTATGGTTTTACTTATCGATTTAATCAATCTTTATTACAAGACAGTCTTGACGACAATCTTTATGCTAGTGAAGCAGTTATTACTGATAAGACATCAAACAAATCAATTATGCAAAATGTAATTTTTACAAGAGTTTATTAATATTTTATAAGGAAAATTTAATGAAAAACAGTTTATTATTCACGTTACTAAATTCTTTAGTAGCGATTGGAATAGTTGGGTGTATTGGAGGTGGCAGTAACAATGATGTTCAAACCAAGTCTGCAACGCAAAAAACTATCTTAGCTGATACTCAGAAAAAAAATTTAAAAGATGATTTCTTTTTAATGCAAATGGGTTCAGGGTTTAATTCAATAACAAAAAAGGCTACTTCGGGACAATCATGTTTAAGTGCGGCTTCTAATCAAAATAATATTTATATTGCGAATCCCACAGCAATGATTAAATTAGATACAACTCAAGACTTAGAAACATTACAGAGTAATCTCGGTGTAGATGTAAGCGGTTCATATGGTTCTGATCGTTTTTCAATGTCTATGGCAGCAGACTTTGCAAAATCTTCAAAAAATAATAGCTATACTACTAATATTATTTACTTATATAAGTATGCGGGTAAAGCTAAATTCATAAGTGGTTCATTAAACGAGAGTGATGCAGCATTAACTCCAGTTGCTGCAGGTATGGTTCATGAAGACCAAAAACGCTTTCAAGAAATGTGTGGAGATAATTTTGTAGAACAAATGGATGCTGGTGCCACGTTAGCTGTAAAATTAACTTTAGCATTTAATTCACATAGCGATCAAGAGAAGTTTAAAGCTAAATTTGAAGGAAGTGTAGGTATGGCAAATATTGCAGCTTCAATAAAACAAGCAGCTTCGAGCTCAAAAGTACACGTTGAATTTTCATTAAGCGCATTACAATTAGGAGGCGAACCACAAAAACTTAACAAAATTTTTGATGATATACAACCCAGTGGTAACTATCCTTTTATAGATTGTGGTTCAGTTGGAGGCTCTGATGAAGCATCATGTAATAGGATGATGACAGGAATTATTAAGTATGCAAAAGATTTAGATAATCAATTAACTAATTCCGATGGTAGTATTAAACTCAATAATTTATATTATACCAGTCCCATTGTTACTCCATATGAAAACATAGGAGTTAAAGTAGGTGCAATTAATCCAAGTTCAGATACTTTACAAGCAATGCAAGCTTTAACAATTAATTATGACAAAACTATGTATGATTATATTTTTGCAACTCATTATTTAACAGCATTACGTAACAATTTAGATACACCAACTAAAAATAACTTAAATGATGCTATAGAGCGATTAAAAAATCAGATAAATAATGTTTATTTGAGTCCATCCTACAATATATTAAATTGTTATAAAGGGATAGTTTCAGATAAATGTGTTACTATCAAAAAAAACATAGATATTGGTGTTCAAAATTATGCATTAAACAATATGGAGGTGCTATTGTTGAATTACTTAGAAAATACTTCTTATTCAGCTGATTTATATGTTTATAATGAAGGGTCAAAAACGGCTCCTGAAAGCTATAAGAAAACCGAAGGATGTATTTTAGCACCAATTTCTGCACCTAATTATGCTAATTATGCCTTAAATTGTAATGGTCGTTGGTTAGATAATCCATCTAATTTAAAAATTATTTTTAATTCACTAAAAGAACAATTAGATGTATCTGGATTATCTTATTATTTTGATACTCCTAGTGAGGGTCTAATTAAATTTATTTATCCAAATACTAGTATAACTCGAGATTCGATTGACTCAAATCTTTACTATTTAAATAATGTATTTATTCAGGTTAAAGATAGTGATAAACTTGATTTACATTTAAATGGTGACATGCGTATAACTAAGTTATATCATAATGAAGCATAATGTAATTTAACATAAAAGGCTGATAATTCAGCCTTTTAAGTATTGTGGGATTTGTGATAGAAAAAATAATTTAGTTAAAGTTTATTAATATTTTAGAGGAAAAACTTAATGAAAAACACTTTACTATCGTTACTGCTAAATTCTTTTGTAGTAATTGGAATAATTGGATGTAATGGAGGCGGAAGCAATAATATTGCTCAAACTAAATTTGGATTACAAAATAATCCTTTAGCTGACAATCAGAAGGAAAACCTGAAAGACGACTTCATTTTGATGCAAATGGGTTCTGGATTTAATTCAATAACAAAGAAAGCTCCTTCTGGACAATCATGTTTAAAGGCGGCTTCTAACCCTAGCAATATTTATATATCTAATCCTATGGCAATAATTACTTTAGACAAAGCACAAGATTTAACTACATTACAAAATAATCTTGGTGTGGATGTAAGTGGTTTATATGGTGCTGATCGTTTTGTATATTCTATGGCTGCCGAATTTGCTAAATCTTCAAAAGATAATAACTATGCTACTAATATTATTTACTTATATAAATATGCTGGTAAAGCAAAATTTATAAATGGTTCTATAAAAGAAAGTGATGCAGCATTAACACCTGTTGCTGCTTATATGGTACATGAAGACCAAAAACGCTTTCAAGAAATGTGTGGCGACAATTTTGTAGAGCAAATGGACGCTGGAGCTACTTTAGGTGTAAAATTAACTTTAGCATTTAATTCCCATAGCGATCAAGAAAAGTTTAAAGCTAAATTTACAAGCAATGTTGGTATTGATAATATTACTGCTTCAATAAAACAAGCTGCTGAAAATTCTAAAGTAAATGTTAAGTTTTCATTAAATGCATTACAATTAGGTGGTGAGCCTGAAAAACTAGATGAGATTTTTTATGATATTAAACCCAGTATCTACTCTCATTTTATAGATTGTGGCTCAGTTGGTAGCGATGATGAAACCAAATGTAATATGATAATAACTGCAATCGTAAAATATGTACAAACCTTAAATACTCAACTAACTAATTCCGATGGTAGTATTAAACTCAATAACTTATATTATAGCACCCCTATTTCTTTACCATATACTAGCATAGGAATTAAAGGAGGTACAATTAATCCAAGTGCAGAAACTTTACAGGCAATGCAATCTTTAACCAATAATTATGACAAAATCATGAACGATTACATTTTCACAACTCATTATTTAACTACGTTACGTAATCGTTTAGACACACCAACGCATGAGAATCTCCGTGATGCTGCTGAAAGGTTAAAAAATCAGATAAATAATGTTTATTTGAGTCCATCCTACAATATATTATATTGCTATAAAGATGTAATTTCAGATACATGTGTTACTATCAAAAACAATATAGATATTGGTGTTCAAAATTATGCATTAAACAATGTAGAAACTAAATTAATTTCTTATCTAGAAAACACGTCATATTCCGCAGATTTATTTACTTATAATGGTGGTGATGAAGCTGAATCTACTAGTTATCAAAAAACTCGTGGTTGTATTATGACACCAATATCAGCACCAAATTATGCTCGATATGCTTTAAATTGTGATGGGAAATGGCTAGAAATTCCAACAGAATTAAAAATTGTTGAAAATGGGCTCAAAGGTGAATTAAATATTTCAGGGTTAACTTATTATTCTATTGACCCTAAAGGAGGTGATATACCAATTAAAATAATTTATCAAGATATGGGCTTAAATCAAGATTCATTTGATACAAGTTTTTATTATTTAGATAGAGTAAATATTCAAACTGAGAAAAAAGGAGAATCAAAAATAAAACTTATTAATGATATAGGTACTACTAAACTATATCATAATCAAGCATAGGTTTATATTAAGGCTAAGTAAATTTACTTAGCCTTTGTTTTTAAAGATTATAATAAAAATTATATAAATAATGAGCCCATAATATTTTAGTTACTTTGACGCGTTAAAAGAATTGCGGGGCTTGCGACGCGCAGGATTTACCTAGTCAAGCCCCTCAAAAATCTGGTTAACATTCGGTTAATTTTTTAAGAGGCAATTGCCTATAAATCTTAGTGCCACAATATATTTAAGTTGTAAATTTCGTATTAACCAGAGGTTACTTTTATATAATTTTAAAATTTATCTAAAATCACCATATTTTCTGTATCATGTTTAGATATAAAAGTTACATAATTGGGTAAAACTTGTTCTGGTATA
>CAYZUJ010000023.1:0-291 GCA_964481375.1 uncultured Neisseria sp.
GCATGGAGGCATTTTGCCGTATGTACTTAGAGATCTACTTAATAAGGTTTAATCTTTATGCTCATCTAAATTTTTAAGTAGAGTATCTTTTTCTATAAACCCAAATAATTTGCTAGCTACTGTATGCTGTCTAGTTAAAATAATTATAGCAGGTGGGCCATATAAGCCATAAGAGTCTAAAACTTGAAGTTGTTTTGGCTCATTTTTTGTAATATCAAATTTTATTAGCGTAAAATTTTTAAAGTGATTTTGAACTTCTTCATCTTTTAGTACTTTTTCTTCCATTTCTTG
>CAYZUJ010000023.1:301-20170 GCA_964481375.1 uncultured Neisseria sp.
CATATATATCAATTATAACTGGAGCTTTACTGTTTAAAATAAAATTATTTAAACTTTCTACATCCTCTGTTACAAATTGATTAATATTATTATTTTTAATATAAGCTGATTTATTATTATATAAAAAATTATTATATTTTAACCCATATACTATAGATATTAATCCTATAATTAACATAATAATCGGTATTACTTTGTGAATTACCATATCTAAACTACCTGCTCTAATATGTTTAATAATTAAAAATATTATAGCAAAAATTAAAAATAACAATCCAACACTTACATAACTATTTACTATATTTATAAAAGGAATAGCAATATAAACACTATCAGTAATTAGGATTACTCCTAAAAAGTATTTAATAATATTCATCCAATGACCTGATTTAGGCAATATTTTATTTCCAACTGTTGCTAAAACTAAAATTGGCATTCCTATTCCTAAAGCTATTGAATATAGCGCTAGTACTCCTATTAATACACTTCCCTCACTAGCAACTATTCCAATAACGGCAATCAATGGCGGAGTAATACAAGGACCAAGCAATAAAGAAGATAAAATTCCAATAATAAAAGCCGACACATATTTACCGCCTTGTACGTTTGACACTTTATTAGCTAAATAACCTTGCAATTTATTTGGTAATTTAATCTCAATTAAATCAAACATTGCCATGCCTAAAATCAATAAAATAAACGCACAAAATAGCATAAATGGTGCAGTTTGTACAAAAGTTATTAAAAATCTACCGGTAAACCCAGCAATAACCCCCATAGATACATAAATTAATGCTATACCATGAATATAGCATAATACTAATTTTATAGTAGATTGCTTAGTGTTACTAGAAAAGTTATTATCGTTTGATGTTCCCATAATAGTAGTTAAGGCAATTGGATATAATGGATACATACATGGAGTTAACGATATAGCAATTCCTGCTAAAAAAAATAAAAGAACAATCCAAAATATATTTAATTTAACTATTTGTTTGCTACCAATACCACCTTTATATAAACTATAAAAATATGATTTTGCTTGTTTTATTTTTGTAAGAAAATTAGGTGCAGTTTCTTTAACAATATCTTTTTTCAAACTTTGATTACTATTAGCAAATTCAAAATTATATTGATAAGGGGGATAACAAATATTTTTAATATCACACCCTTGAATCTTTACAATAAGTTTAAGGGGATAAGAAATTGGCGTATTTAAAGGCAATTTTATAATAAAAGTATCTGATAAAATTCCAACTATACGCCCATTCTTTAATTTCTTTTGCATACCTGAGGGTAAAACTAAAGGAGTTTTAATCGCTACTTTAGGAAATAAAGAGATTTTTAATTTATCTTTATAAAGAAAATGATTCTTAGCAATCTTAAAATCTACCCAAATTTCCTCATGATTTTGATAGGCAGAAACATCAAATGCTTCTCTTGGAGAAAGTATTTTTCTATAAGAATCTTGAAATTTAGACTTTGTATCTTCGTTCTTTTGATACCACAATGCTAATGTAGCCATAATGAAAATTGCAAAAACCGTACTTAACGTTATTTTTGTTTTCATTTATCTCTCCAAAAGGATTAAATAAATTTTATTTCCGTTTCAAAATATAATAAACCTTTTTATCAATTGGTCTTTTTGCTTGCCATTGAATACGCCATAACTCTTTATTAATTTCATTACTATTTTCAGTAGCAACAATTGCCTGATTACATAAACTATAATCTATATTAATAAAACTAGGAATTAAATTGATATCTGCATAATAATACCACAACGCCGCCTGAGTTGTACTTGAACCAGCAGTAGTAACGCATTTTTCACTATTTATATATCTTAAACTACTATCAATAATTGGCTTAAAAGTTAGTACTGAATCAAACCAAGGCAACATCAAGGCAATGAATAATGATAATGCAAAAGTTGTACCACTTGCCCAATTTGTTACCATCTCTCGCCCCCGAATATGGCGACGAGTTATCATAAATAACCAAATTAATGTAATAATAATAGCCAGAATTAGTTGCCAAATATTAAATTTAAAATAATAATTTTGACTAAAAGTAAACATAGTTTGTATAATAGACTTAGGCATGCCGGTATTAAAAGAAATATAAATAAACCAAATTATTGCTCCTAAAATTCCAAATAAAAATAAACTGAACCAATTTAATAAAGAAACAATAGAAATTCTAATAGAGTCTACTTCAATAGATGCAATAAAAGTAAAGGGTAAAATTATCGGAAAAATCATATTATCTATTGATTTTCCACTAATAACAGTAAAAATAAATAGTAAAATAGCTAACAAAATATTTACTTGTATAATTTTATCTTTAAATAAATTAAGCCTACGCTTGTATATTGTCCAAATAACTAAAATCCAACTTGGTAAAACATACCAAGAAAGTAAACTTATAGTATCTAATAAATTTCGCCAAAAATTATAATTATTTCTACTAATTAAAGAAGTATAACGGTTTTTCCATTGTAAAAAAAATTCATTATCTACTTGCTGCAATTGATAACAATATAAGTAAAATATTATTGTAAACAATAAAATACCAATTGTAGTTGTAAATAAGTAAGGTTTATTTCTCCATTTCTTATCAATTAAGGGTAATAAAAATAAAATGAAAATAGCAATAACAACAAATTCGCAAGTAAAATTAATCGAAATTAAAATTAAACCAATAAATAATAACCAACTAGAAAATCCAGGAAGCTCGCGATATAGCTGTAAAGAATATAAATAAAAACAGAAACCAAGTAGTATCAATATATTAGGAGAGATTTGATAAGCATTATTTATAAAACCGATGCTACTTATTAAAATTAGTATTACGCTACGTCCATTTTTATAAGCTTTTAAATTTGAGCCGATTCTTGCGGAAATTATAATTACCGCAAATATAATTAACGTATTAATTATTCTTACACTTTTGCCAATACCTTCAATACTACTAATATTAAAAAGTTTTATAATAGATGAATAAATCCAAAAGTAAAATGGTTGTATATCCGGATATGGAACTCCTGATACAACAGGAACTAGCCAAGAATGATTGTATATAATACCTTTAACAACAGCAAAAACAAATAACTCATATGGTTCCCAAGGTGAATGAAAAAAAGCTGTTCCTAACACCCATATAAAAACCAACATAACCAATAACCAAGGAAGATCCATTCTTTTTAGTTTAATGTTTTTACTATAAGTTAACATTAAATATACCCTAGAAGATTATTTGTTTTAATAAAAATAGGTAGCTTTTAGCTACCTATTTTAACAGAATTATATGAGCCCTAAGCTCAAATTACTTATTAGTTGTTTTACTAAAAGCTGCATATTTTTGCCGGAATTTATCAACCCGTCCTGCACTGTCTACTAATCTTTGCTTACCTGAATAAAAAGGGTGACATTGAGAACAAACTTCAATATGCAATTTCTTTTTAGTTAAAGATGATTGTGTAACAAACTTATTACCACAACTACAAGTAACTTCTAATTCTTCATATGTTGGATGAATACCGGATTTCATAATATTGCCTAAAAATAATTAATATACGTTATTATATCATAAAACATATACATCACTCAAGTCGTTATATATTTCAAACCATCCTTACCTCTTCATATACCTGACTTTCTTTATCGCCTGTCATTTTATACATTACATCAAATATATTATTATTTTTATATAATACCCCACTTCCACATGGACAATCATTTTTAAATTCACCTACATATGTATGTTGAGTATCTTTCCAAAAAATTTTTCCTCTACCGTGCATTTCGCCATTTTCATTCATCTCACCTTCATATTTAAATTTATCATTTTCTGTAATTATATATTTTGTATGTTCATATGAAAAAGCTACAATTCTTTTATTTTGTGTTTCTGTAGCTATGTCAGAAATTTTTATAATTTTATCGTCATTACACTCATACCATTGATCATTTTTTTTAATATAAGTAAAATAATGTCCACTATTAACTGTGCCTCCACGATGAATTACTATAGCATTTATATTTTCATTATTGCGAATTTCATTCCATTTTAAAGGATCTCCTAAAACAGTTTCCATTTTTTTATTTAATGTAGCTCCATAATTTGATGAGTCAAACCATAAAAACTGGCTACCATTTATTTTCTGCTGAAATTCTTCATGATATAATAATTGTTGCAATAAACGTAAATCTGCATCATTCATTATATCCATCTTAAATTCATCAATTGTTTTATTATCAAATAATTTTTTAAATAGCATAAAATACTGGTTATTTAATACAAAATTTCTTAAATTATCATATCCCTCATTACATAAAATATTAGGTATAACTTCTTTTAATAAATTAATATCCTTTTTATTAGCATTAAGCTGTGTAAAAATATCATATTCATTTAAAATAAGCTCTTCTTTTTTATAAATAGATTTTGATAATATAAACTTATTATTATTAAATAATCTATTTAAAACCAAGCATGTTGAATCTTGCACTCCTAGTGCTATTTCTGCTATTTCTCTAATTCTTTTCATCAATAATTCATGCTTTTTTTCTCCCCTAGTTAAAATCATTTCTTTAAAATAATCCTTTATGTTTTTATCAGGATGATTTAAAATAGCATTTAATAAAATTTCATTATTTAAAATAAATTGAATAGCAGAAATTATAAAACAATCATTTTCAAAGTTTTTTAATCCAAATGGCTCTGAATTTACTTGTGGTTCATCTATTTTAGAGTCATCGTCTTTTTCTTTATCCATACTTTGAATAACTAATTCATTGTTATCTTCTTCTAATTCAGAAATCAATTCAGAGCTCTCTTCTTCAATTTCATGATTAATTTTTGGTTCTAAATTTAGAAATCCAAAATTATTTCTACCGCCTTTACCACTATATACATCATTTATATCAACTAACCCTTTAATAGCAGGTAACTGATCATAGTCTCTATTTTTAATTATTGCTTGTCTAATTTTTTCATGTGTATCAGTTCTAATATTGTGTTTTCTTGAATAACCTGCAAACCATCGTGTTTTTGTATTAGAATTATTCCAAAAACCATCAGTGTTTTTATGAGTAACAATTATTTTTAAATTTTTTAAAAGTTTTTTGGGTTTACTCCCGTCACTCTCGATAAAATTGCCAGTTAAATTATTATAAACATTTTCATTTAGTTGATTTTTTATTTCTTCTTCTAAATCATCAAATGCTAGGAATGATTCTACCAAACCTCTATTAAATGATTTTTGTAATTTATCTAAAACATATTCTAGCGTAAACTTTATTTTTTTTATGCATGCAGTTTTTTCCTTTTTAGTTTTTAGTGTATTTTTTTTATCATTTATGCTATATTCTTTTAATTCTTTATTCATATAATTATAAATTGATAAAGTAGCTTTTTGTTTATTTTCTTTCCAAGTTAAATTTTTAGTACTTTTATGAGTTTCTAAATGATTTTTTACTAATTTTATACTTTTCATCGTATCATCATGTGTAAAATTATATTCATTACTATCATCCAAATTATTATATTCTTTTTCATCATCTAGTAAAGACTGAAATTCTCCTGTATATTCATTATATATAAAATATTTTTCTTTGGGCTGCAATTTTTCAGGATATTCTATAGCATATTCACCCAGAACTATTGTTTTATTTAAATATATTTTTGCTGTATATTTTGATTTAGCATTTTTCATTTGCTTTATATATTTAATAATTTGATTAATATGATGTTTAGATAACTCCAAACCCTTTAAGCTGTTTTCAATAAAAGTATCATCTAAATTAGTAGATTTTTTTATTTTACTTAAATGATAAATTATTGCAACTGTTATAGATGCAGTTATACCAATATCATACCCACAGCTTGTTATAAGTACTCTAATACTTTTTTGAATTAAATTATTTTTTTCTTGAGTTTTATCTTTTGATGCCATAAGCTTATTAAATTCTATGAAAAATTTTTTGCTATCTTCATTGCATAAATCATTTAATATTTTTTGTTTATCATCTACATCAATAGCTCGTGAGGGAGATAAAACTCTTTGAAAAAAAGAATTTTTTACAATAGATATATTACTCATTACATTCACCTTAGATATAAAAAAATTGATTTTATTATAAGAAATAATGAATGTTATCATAATTATTTATAAAATTTATAGTAACAAAAATGCCACTTTCCTATTGAAAATTATTTTTTTATTTAGTTAAGTAAAGATAATAAAAATTAAGAAGTATTGATAAATATTGTAAAAGTTTATCCAAATAAAAAGAAAACAGGAAACAAAGATATAATTTATATTTTAAAGGTTTTCAATATGTTCTTTAAAACTAAAATCACTTAATCTAAAACCTAATAAAAATAAACTTATAAAATAAGCACATCCAGCAATAAATAATAAAATTAATAAAGAAATTATACGAACTGATGTAGCAGCAATAAAATCAAACGGTAAAAATACTAAAGCTAGTTTCAATATAATTGCCATAATAGCATTAGCAATTATTAACTTAATAGAAAAACTTAACCATCCTTTTTGTGGTTGATAAATCTCTTTTTTAATTAATTGATAACATAAGTTAGCAGCATTAATACATGCCCCTAAACTAACTGCTAGCGCAAGACCTGCATGTTTAAAAGGTCCTATAAAAATTATATTCATAATTTGAGTACAAATAAGTGAAAAAATAGCTATTTTAACAGGTGTCATAATATTTTGATTTGCATAAAAACCTGGAGCAAAAACTTTAACTAAAATTAAACCGAGTAAGCCAACTGAATAAGCAATTAAGGCATGCTCAGTCATTATTGCATCAAACATTGTAAATTTACCATGCATAAATAAAGTCATGGTTAATTGTTTAGCAATAAGAGCCAAACCAATTGTGGCGGGTAATGCTAACAATAAACATAATCTAACCCCCCAATCTAAGGTTTTGGAAAATAATTCCGGATTTTTATCACTTGCATGTTTTGATAAATTAGGTAATAAAATAGTTCCTAATGCTACTCCTAAAATACCGGTAGGAAACTCCATAATCCTATCAGCAAAATTCATCCATGATATACTTCCATTCGGTAAAAAAGATGCAAATATTGTATTTATTATTATGCTAACTTGTGAGATTGATGTTGCAAATATTGCTGGAATCATTAACACAAGTACTCTTTTTACAGCTTTATCTTTAAAATTCAAGCGTGGCCATGTCAACATACCAATCTTTTTTAAAGATGGTAATTGAAATAATAGCTGCAAAAACCCACCAATAAACACTCCCCAAGCAATAGCAATTATTGGTTGATCAAAATAATGTCGCAAAAATAATATAGCAATAATCCAACAAATATTAAGTATGGTAGGAGTAAATGCTGTAATAGCAAAAATGCCCCAAGTATTTAATATACTTCCCACTAAAGAGGTTAACGATATAAATAAAATATAAGGAAATGTTATTTTCAATAAGGTTGCTGCAAGCATAAACTTTGTTGGGTCACTTGAAAACCCAGGAGCAGTAATTAAAATTATAGCTCCTGAAAATATTATACCAAGAGCAGTAAATATTATTAATATTAAAGATAACAATCCCGATATATCAGCAATAAAATTTTTGGTTTCATATATGGATTGTCTATTTTTATATTCAGCTAGAATTGGAACAAAAGCTTGAGAAAAAGCACCTTCAGCAAATATGCGTCTTAATAAATTTGGCAAACGAAAAGCAATATAAAAAGCATCAGTAACTATACCGGCACCAAAAGCACTTGCCATTAAAGTATCTCGAACAAAACCTAAGACGCGAGATATTAAAGTCATACCACTTATATTAGCTAAAGAACGTAATAAGTTTGTATTTGCCATAAATTTTTTCTAATTAAATGAGCCAAATTCGGCTGAATTTATTAATTGTTTAGAGTAATCTAATATACCTACTCCAAATTTCTTAGCTATTCTCTCAAATGGATCTTGATCCGGTGTATAATCAACGACATTATCGCTTTTATATTTATCTCGTGCTAATGAATCAACTGAAGCAATACCATCTATTAGACCTAATTTTAGACCATCTGCACCTAGCCAATAACGCCCTGAAAATAACTCTGTATTATTTAATAATAAACGCTTTCCTCTTCCTTTTTTTACTGCATTAATAAATTGGTCGTGAATTTCATTTAACATTTTTTGTTGCATAATTTCTTGATCTTTATTTACTGGAATAAATGGGTAACCCATTGCTTTATTTTTACCTGCTATTAGTAAACGACTATCAACTCCAACTTTTTGCATTAACCCAGTCAAACCAAAACCAGTATAAATTACTCCTATAGAACCAACAATACTTGAAGGATTTGCATATATTTTATCAGCTGCTGCTGCAATATAATAACAGCCTGATGCGCAAACCTCTTCTATAACTACATCAATTGGTTTATTGGGATATAATTTTCTAAAACGTAAAATTTCATTAAAAAGCATATTTGAATAAACTGGTGAACCTCCGGGTGAGTTAGCTTTTATAATAACAGCTACAACATGTTTATCTTTTAATGCTTGTTCTATACCTTTATATATTGTATTATAAATATTTGAATCATCACTTATAATGCCCTTTAAATTGATAACTGCAACTTTTTTTTCAGACTTATCAAGTCCCTTTGCAGTTGGCAAAAATAAATAGATTAATGAAATAGTAATTATTAACCATATTAAGCGAAAAAATATTCGCCACCTTCTATTAAGTCGCTGTTCTTTTACAGTTTCTAATAAAACTTTTTCAAGCGCACTTTTTTCCCAATCTTCCTTTTCCATATATACCCCTCATCACAAAACCAACACACTTATTTTATAAAGTCTTCCTTTACTCCGCTATTATATTACAACATTGTGTTCATAGGAGTTTATTTTAAGATTGCCATTTTATTATTAAATATGTTATAATACTAGAATTATGAGTTTAAATGTAAATAAAACTAATCAAATTGGATTAATTGCAGCAGTTATCTTAGTAGCAAGTAATATGTTAGGTTCTGGTATTTATATGTTACCTGCAATTCTTGCTAATGTAGGAAGTATTAGCATTATTGCGTGGGGAATTACCTTAATTGGTATTTTTGCATTAGCGTTAGTATTTGCCAAATTAGCACTATTAGTCCCATCAGGTTCTGGCATCTATGCCTATGTAAAGGAAGCTTTTGGAAATTTTACCGGCTTTCAAATAAACTTTATTTATTCTATTGCTAATTGGGTAGCACTTGTGAGCTTACTTATTGTAGTAACTGGATATTTAGGCAAAATATTTCCAATTTTTAATCAACAATCAATTGCCACATTGACTCAATTAATAATCATTTGGATTTTTATATTCTTAAATTTATGCGGTGCTCGATATGTCGGCATAGTCCAATCTATCACTTTTATATTTGGCTTGATCCCCATTTTATTTGTTGCTATTTTTGGTTGGAAATGGTTTAGCATCAATACTTTTATACAAAGCTGGCAAGTTGCCCATGTTTCAAGTGCGAGTGCAATTAATATGTGTTTTAATACAATTATATGGTCTTTTATTGGTATTGAATCAGCATGTGTAGTATCCAAAGTAATATCAAACCCTAAACGTAACGTTCCACTTGCAACTATTTTTGGTGTTTCTTTAGGGGCAGCTATTTGTATGTCTACTTGTACTGTGATGATGGGAGTTATTCCTAATCAAGTTTTAGCTAAATCGAATGCTCCATTTGCGGATTTTTTAGTAACAATTTTTAATTTTAAATATTTAATGTTTTTTCTATGCATTATTGCAATTACCAACTGCTGTGGTGCTATTAGTGGCTGGATATTAGTAACTGTACAAACCATAAAAGCTGCTAGCGAAGATAATTTATTTCCAAATTTTTTAGCAAAAACCAATAAAAATGGCATTCCTAGTCGCGCTTTACTACTAATTGGTATTGTTATGAGTATTATTGTAATACTTACTAGCTCTCCAAATGCTCAAACTCAGTTTAATAAAATAATTAACATTTCCGTAATATTATATCTAATTCCTTATATTTGTTCTGCTTTTGCTATAATTCAAATAGGTAAAAATAGAATAATACCTAAGTCACAATATATATCTTATGTAATACTGGGTATAATTTCAGGATTATTTTGCATATGGTCAATTATAAATGCAGATTTATCCGTTTCTCTAAGTGCATTTATTTTAACCTTAATTAGTATGATTTTTTATTCAGATAAACCTACAATTGCCATAAAAACAAATTAATTATTGATAAATTATCCAACCTTGATTTGTACATATACCCACTTGTTCGTAATTTAATAATATTTATTTTAAGTATCTATTTAACCTATTTTAAGATTTTCAATTCTAGTTGCTTGTCCATTAATAAATTTTATTAAAACACCTTTATAATAAAAATTAAGACTACATAAACTTGTTACCTAAATTAATTAAATCATAGATATTAATTTACAAGAATAATCGGGTGAATCTAAATCTATATGAATTAAATTTGCATTAAAACCTTTTTTTATTTTCCCAATATTTTTAACCTGCATAACTTCTGCTGGGATAGTTGTAGCCATCTTTAATGCATCAATTAATTTAATATTACAACTATTAACACAATTATAAACTGCTTTATTCATAGTAAGATTAGCCCCACCTAAAATACCTAATTCATTTATACACTTGCCTTCTTTAACTAATAATTTTTTTCCAGCTATAATAAATTCTTTCATATCAGTACCAACAGGAGTTACCGCATCTGTAATTAAATAAACCTTTCCATTCTTTACCTTATGCAAAAAGTTTATATTTGCTAAATCAACATGAATTAAATCCGCTATAATTCCAGCATAAACATCATTATTTAAAACTGCACAAATTACCCCAGGGTTTCTACTTGTCATACCACTCATCGCATTAAATAAATGCGTAGCATTAGTAATACCATAATTAAAACTATTAACTGTTTGCTCATATGTTGCATTTGAATGGCCTATAGATATGATAACACCATTATTTTTTAAATATAGAATTTGTTCATTAGTAAACCGCTCAACTGCAATTGTCATTTTAATAGGAAAATATTTACAATATCCTACTATTTGCTCTAATAATTCTTGCTGTGGTGCAATAATATATTCTTCTGGATGAATGCCTTTTTTATCTTTAGAAATAAATGGTCCTTCAAGATGGATGCCCAAAACACCCCTATTATTTCCATACAGATTAAACCATTCTTTTACTATATTGAGACTTTGTAAAATATCATTAAAATTACAAGTAATTAAGGTTGGTAAAAAATAAGTAGTACCAAAACGAATGCAAGTTTGATATATTTTTTCTAACGTAGCTAAACTAATATCCTCATTAAATAATACTCCGCCGCCACCATTAACTTGCAAATCTATAAATCCTGCAGAAATAACTCCAGTACCATAATCTACCACTAATTTTGGATCTATTGTTTCAGATTCAACAATATCAATAATTACATTATTTTTAATTAATATAACTTTTTTTTCCAGAAAATTATTGCCATCAAAAATAAGCTTGGCTGTTACTCCTTGCATATTTATCCCATTTTAAAATCTGCAACTAGAGAAAATGCTTTTTCAGCTTTAAATAAAGTTTCCTCAATAACAGCTAATTCATGTTTAATACACAAAAAGTTAGCTTCATACATACTGGGTGCAAAATATACCCCTTGTTCAAGCATTTTATGAAAAAATATTTTAAATTGATCATTATTTGCTGTTTTAACTTCTTTGAAATTCATTGGAATATTTGGCATAAAATAGAAACCAAACATCCCACCAATATAATCTGCAGAAAGCTCAACATCATATTTTTTAGCTAAATTTAATAAACCATCAGTTAAAAATTTTGCCATATTTATTAAATGATCATAAAAACCTCCAATTCTAATTAAATCCAAATTAGCTAAACCGCATGTAAGCGCAATTGGATTTCCTGATAATGTTCCTGCTTGATAAACTGACCCTAATGGTGAGAGGAAATCCATAATATCAGCTCTACCGCCAAAACCTGCTAAAGGCATACCTCCACCAATTATCTTGCCTAGTATTGTTATATCCGCTTTAATATTTAACAACTCTCTAGCTCCGCCTAAAGCTACTCTAAAACCAGTCATTACTTCATCAAAAATTAATAAAGTTTTGTAATCTTCACATAAAGTTTTTAATGTATTAATAAATTCAGTTGTTGGTTTAACTAAATTCATATTTCCCGCAAATGGCTCAATAATAATACAAGCTATATCCCTACCATAGTTTTCAAATACCTTAAATAAGCCCTCTATATCATTATAGTCTAAAATTAATGTATTCTCTATTGAAGAAAGACAAATCCCTTTACTACTAGGATTACCAAAAGTTGCAAGACCTGAACCTGCACTTACTAATAAATTATCGCTATGCCCATGATAACAACCTTCAAATTTAACAATATATTTTCTATTTGTATAACCACGAGCTAAGCGAATAGCAGACATTACTGCTTCAGTCCCGGAACTAACCACTCTAAATTTTTCAATTTGAGGCATTAACTTATTAATTCTTTTTGCAAATTCAATTTCAAGTTCCGTTGGGGTACCAAAAGAAAAACCTTTTTTAATAGCTTCCATTACTTTATCAATAACATATCCATTTGCATGACCTACAATATTAGCGCCCCAAGAACTGACATAATCAATATAAGATTTATTCTCCATATCAACTAAGTAACAATCATGGGCTATTTTAGTAAAAAATGGCTCTCCTCCCACACCTTTAAATGAGCGAACAGGCGAGTTTACTCCTCCAGGAATATATTGTTTTGCTATTTTAAAAAGCTCTTTATTTGAATTTAATAACACTACTAAACTTTCTTTATTCTTGCAATATTTAAATCTAAGGTCTTTTTCCCAGCTATAATAAAAATTATTTCTGCTATTAATTTTTTGCCTTCTACATTAAAACGAGCTATCCTACCCATGCCAAACTTTTCATGTTTTACCATATCACCAATTTTTAAAGTTAAATTTTGGTTGGATATATTAACTCTTGATGTTCTATTTTCTGGGTTTGAAATATTTTCCTCTATAAAATCAACAATTTCATTGCCAGATTCTTTTGCATAATCTAACAAACTACTATTACCAATTTTACTGATCCCTGATAAATTACTAATCAAATCTCCTGGTATTTCATCTACAAAGCGAGATATGGGGCCAGATTGGCGCTTACCCCATAACAAACGACTACAGGCCCGAAGTAAATATAATACCTCCCTTGCTCTAGTAACCGCTACATACATTAATCTTCGCTCTTCTTCCAAATCACTATTACTAGCTAAACAATTTTCATGAGGAAAAAGCCCATCTTCTAACCCTACAATAAATACTACTTTAAATTCTAAACCCTTGGCTGCATGAACTGTCATTAATTGCACAGCTTGATCATAGTTTTGTGCTTGATTTTCACCTGATTCTAATACTGCATGCATTAAAAAGGAAACTACTGGGTCTGAGCCTTCTTCAAAACGGAAATTAGTTACCGCGCTTACTAATTCATTTAAATTTTCTAATCTCTCAATTCCATTTTTTTTATCTGTAGAATAATGTTCCCTTAATCCACTAGCATCAATTAAATAATTTATGACTTCAGGTAAAGTTAATTCTTTGCTCTCTTTTTTCATTAAATTAATTAATTGAGTAAATTTATTTAAAACTGCTTTTGCTTTACCCTCTAAAAATTCACATGCTTGAAATAAAGAAATATTATTAGCATGAGCTATACTTTGTAAATTTTCTAAAGTTTTAGCACCAACACCTCGCACTGGAAAATTTACTACACGTAAAAAAGCTTCGTTATCATTGTGATTGACTACAAGCCTTAAGTAAGAAAGTAAATGCTTTATTTCTTGACGATCAAAAAAACGTAAGCCACCATATACTCGATAAGCAATACGTCGATTATAAAAGAATTGTTCAAATACTCTAGACTGTGCGTTTGAACGATATAATATAGCAATATCGTTTAAATTAACCCCCTTAGCTTCTAATGATTTTATTTCATCCGCTACAAAATACGCCTCATCTTCCTCTGTATATCCTTCATATAACTTAATTTTTTCGCCTAAATCTTTATTAGTCCACAAAGTTTTACCAATTCGGTTCTTATTATTTCCAATTACCGCATTTGCGGCATTTAAAATATGCGGAGTTGAGCGATAATTTTGTTCTAATCTAATTGGTTTTGCAATATTAAAATCTTTTAAGAAAGCTTGCATATTAGCAACTTTTGCACCACGAAAGGAATAAATCGATTGATCATCATCGCCAACTGCAAATATTTGACTAGATTTTCCACATAATGTTTTTAACCATAAATATTGCAAGTGGTTAGTATCTTGAAACTCATCAACTAAAATATGTTTAAATTGCTGTTGATAAAAATTTAATAAATCCTTATGCTTTAAAAACATTTCATAACTTCTAAGAAGCAATTCTGTAAAATCAACTAATCCGTCACGATTACAAACTTTTTCATAGTCTAAGTATAATTTTACCCAAAGTTCTTGCCTTAATCCATCTGGAATTAAAGTATCGGCCCTAACGCACTGCTCTTTCTGGCTGTTAATAAATTTTTGTAATTCACGAGGTGAATAGCGTTCCTCTTCTAAATTAGCTTCTTTAATTATTCTTCTTAATAGATTTAACTGATCTTGTGCATCAATAACGTGAAAGTATGCAGGCAAACCAGCTTCAACATGATGCTTACTTAGTAATCTTAAAGCAATAGAGTGAAAAGTTCCTATCCACATGCTTCTAGTATCTTGCTCCAATAAACTAGAAACTCTATTTAACATTTCCTTAGCAGCTTTATTTGTAAAAGTAACTGCTAAAATTTCCGGCAAATTAACATTATGCTCTCTAATTAACCAGGCAATTCTAGTTGTCAAAACTTTTGTTTTACCACTACCTGCCCCTGCTAAAACTAACATTGAACCTGTGAAATGTTTAACAGAACTTAATTGTTCAGAATTTAAGTTAGATAAAATTTTTTACACCTTTAATACTTTAATTTTAAGAATCGTTATTTTATCATATATTGCTTTTTAATAAGTATATTCATAATCTTAAAGTACACAAATATCTAATATGGTACAATATACCTCTTAAAATATGGTCATTTTATATATTTCCTATATAGAAAGTATTAATAATATGCAAAAATATCAATTTGATAATTTTTACCAAATTATAGAAGAAAACAACAGGAAAGCACCTAATCACAATATTATATTTGAGCATGAATTAAAATTTACCAATAAAGAATTAAAAAAACATATAGATGTAATTGCTAGTTTTCTACATAAAAATAATATCAAAAAAAAAGATAAAGTTGCACTTGTTATGACAAACTGTTGGCAATTTGTTGTTAGTTTATTTGCTATCAGTAAAATAGGGGCAATTGCAGTTCCCATTAACAATTTTTTAAAAGAAGATGAATTAGCATATATTTTAAATGACTCACAAACAAAGTTATTATTTTCTTCTAATAAATTTGCCAATGAAACAAAAAAATTATTAATAAAAACAAGTGTAGAAAAAATTATTTGGGTTGATGGCTTTCCTATTGAAAATGAAAGAAATTTTGATTTTACTAAGATAATTACTAATAATATAAGCCTAACCCCTGCATATAATGCTAATCAAGATGAAGATGCTTTAATAGTTTATACCTCAGGAACTACTGGAAAACCTAAAGGAGCTATCCTTTCTTTTAAAAACATATTATCAAATTGTTTTGGCTCAAAAACTCTTATGAAAGCAAATGATGGGGAAATAAAAATGATTTGTTATTTACCTATGTTTCATGCTTTTACTCTTACTGTAACTATAGTTTTACCTATATTTACTAATAGTAGCATAATCATTATTCGCTCTGTTAGTAATAAAAAAGATTTTAAATATTTATTAAAACAACTTTTATTTAAACGCTGTAGATTTTTTACAGGTGTACCTGATATTTATAGCGCCATGGCTCGAGCAAAATTGCCTTGGTATTTTCATTGGTTTCATAATGTTAAAGGATTTATTTCTGGAGCCGCTCCCCTATCCGATGAAATAGCTAAAAAATTTACTAAATCATTTAAAAGGGGTAAACTTCTTCAAGGATATGGTATTAGTGAATGCTCTCCTGTTGTATCTTGCAATACTCCTGAAGAGAATCGTTTTGGTTCTGTAGGTAAACCATTAACAGGATATCAAGTCAAAATATTTGATGAAGATATGAAAGAACTACCCATAAATAAAATTGGTGAAATTTGCGTTAAAGGCGACTGTGTAATGAAAGGCTATTATAATCGTCCACAAGAAACTATGGAAGCAATTATTAATGGTTGGTTTAAAACTGGTGATTTGGGTAAAGTAGATAAAGATGGTTATATTTTTATAGTTGATCGAAAAAAAGATCTTATTATTCATAAAGGTATGAATATTTATCCGCGCGAAGTAGAAGAAATATTATATACACATCCTGCAATAAATGCTTGTGCTATTATCGGGGTTAAGGACAAAGAAGATACAGAAATTCCAGTTGCATACGTAGAATTAAAAGATAATGAAAAAATTACAGAACAAGAATTAAAGGATTTTTTAAAACCTCATCTGGCTACTTTTAAAATACCACGCAAAATATATTTTATGGATAAACTACCAAAAAATGCTACTGGCAAAATTCTTAAAAGAGAATTGCGTGATTTAGTTCAATAAATTACTTCTGTATCAATTAAGTCTTTTAAGAACTTCACTTTTACCTAAAAAATATATTATTATATCAACAGCCGGTGCCTTTGTTGTTCCACATAATTTCAATCTAAGAGGCATTCCTAATTGTGGCATTTTAATACTATTATTTTCACAAAATTCTTTAATAAACATTTTAATTGCTTCTATACTCCAGTTTTCAAGAGATGATATATTTGTAGCAAATTTATTTAAAATGCCAACGGCTTCATTTGTTAAATACTGTGATTTTTCTGATTCATTTGCATCTACATATTGGTAAAAATAACTACATTCTTCAGCTAAACTATTTAAATTGTCTACTCTTAATTTAATAAAGCCAATAATTTCAGCTAACTTTTGCATATCAACTATCATAATATTTTTTTTAAAAAGGTTTTTACACACTAAATCAGCAAGTTTTTGATTTGGAGTTTTCTGAATATGTTCTTTATTTACCCAATATAGTTTTTTTAAATCAAATTTTGCAGGAGATGAGGAAATTTTCTCTAACTCAAACCATTCAACAAACTGTTTTAAAGAAAAAACTTCATCATTTCCATGCCCCCAACAAAGACGGGCTAAATAATTCAATAATGCCTCAGGTAATATCCCCATATCTTTATATTCTATTACACTAACTGCGTCAGTACGTTTTGACATTTTTTTACCATCTTCCCGCAAAATCATTGGTAAATGAGCAAAAATTGGCGTTTGTGCATTTAACGCGTAAAATAAATTTATCTGTCTTGGCGTATTATTAACATGGTCATCTCCCCTAACTACATGGGTAATTTGCATATCAACATCATCTACAACCACACAAAAATTATATGTGGGAGTACCATCACTTCTAGCAATAATTAAATCATCTAATTCACTATTAGAAATCTCAATTTTACCTTTTACTAAATCATGCCATACAACACTACCTAAATCAGGGTTTTTAAAACGAATAACTGGACTTATACCTAATTTTGGCATTTTATTATTAAGACAGCGTCTATCATATTTAGGTTTTAAACCTTCTGCCTTTTGTTTTTCACGCATTAAATCTAACTCTTCTTTAGTGCAATAACAATAATAAGCTTTATCATTAATTAATAACTGTTCTAATACCTCCTTATAACGAAGCATACGTTTTGTTTGATAATAAGGACCCTCATCATAAGTTAAGCCTAACCAATCCATTGCATTAATAATACTATCCACTGATTCTTGCGTTGAACGTTCTATATCTGTATCTTCGATTCTCAATATAAAAGTACCTTTATTTTTTTGAGCAAATGCCCAACAAAATAGTGCTGTTCTAGCACTTCCAATATGTAAAAACCCCGTTGGTGATGGAGCAAATCTTGTTCTAATCATTATTTTTTATTCCTTAATTTTTGATTAATACCTCTATTTTAACTAAACTATTAATAATTAGTTAGCAAATCTTTCCAAAATAGTATTATTGCGATTGTTTACAAATTTAGAATATGTTGGAGGGTTAAAAATAGACTCGAGGTATTCTTTCATTAAAACCTACTAAAATTTCATTTATAATAGTGTTACATTTTTGAGCAATACTTTCAAGAGTAATCTCCTCTTCCTTCTGTTTACCAATTAATATTACTTCATCACCAATATAACTTTCAGAATTACCAATATCTACCATAAACATATCCATACAAATGATACCTGACACTATATATTTATTACCACGAATTAATACTTCACCAGTATTAGTTAGCATTCGTCTATAACCATCACCATATCCAATAGGAATAGTAACAACACGAGTATCATTTTTAGTGATATAAGTTTGATTGTAGCTAATACTTTGATTTTTAGCTACAACTTTAAAATAAATTACTTTTGATTTAAGGCTAAAACATGGCTTAATATCTTTAAACTGATCATCATGCATAGGTTGAATTGGTAAGTAACCATAAGCAAGAATACCAGGTCTTACCATGTCAAAATAAGAATCTGGGTAATTAATAACACCTCCAGAATTAGCTATATGACATATAATATTGGGATTAATAGATTTTATATCTCGAACAAGTTTAGTAAAACTTTTAAGTTGCATTAAAGAAAAATCTTGATTTATATTATCGCTACTAGCAAAATGAGAATAAACACCAATTAGCTCTAATTGTTTAGTATTTATTACTTTACTAATAAGTTTTAAGGCGTTTTCTAAACGTACACCAATTCTATTCATGCCAGTATCAACTTTAATATGAACTTTGCAATTTACTTTTTTATCTTTACAATATTTTGCTACTAGCTGAGCTTTATAATGAGAGGAAATAGTAATTTCAAGATTTTGAGCAATTAAATCAGGAATTTCTTCTTCGCTGAACCCCCCAAAAACTAAAATTGGTTTGACAATACCATTTTGTCTTAGCTTTTGCCCTTCTTCTAAGCACGCAACTGCAAAATAGTCAATATATGGTTCAGCAATTAAACACATTCCTACTAAACCATGTCCATATGCATTAGCTTTTACTGGAAGACAAAGTTTTAAATTATTAATTCGCTTTTTAATTATTTGTAAATTTTTAATAAATTGCTTGCTGTCTATTTCTATAACTGTATTATGCATTGATTTTCTTTTATTTTTTACATGATTATAATACATTATCTAAACTTTTTGCTACAAATTGTACTTGAATACTTTTGCTATTAGAATATTAGAACCTGCAGTTATAGCACTAACAACCCCTTGATTATTTGATGCATTACTCACTGATAAAGCACTAGAATTTGATGAACTCCATGTTACTGATGTTGTAATATTTTGTGTTGTACCATTTGAATAAATACCAGTAGCAATAACTTGTTCGCTGGTATTTAAATGTAGGAGTGAATTTGGTGAATAAATTGAAATTGATTGAAGAGTAGCACCACTATCACCATTATTATTACCACCACTACAAGCAAATAAAATAAATGGGACAATAAATAACAAAAGTAAAATAGTTTTTATACTAGATATCCTTACTACCTTACACTTTATAAAACAAATTGGCTGCCATACATTGTAAAATGTAG
>CAYZUJ010000024.1:0-3452 GCA_964481375.1 uncultured Neisseria sp.
GTTACGCATTGACAGCAAACGCTAAAGTATGATATATAAACGGCTTCAGAAAATAAATGAGGGTCACGGAATTGAGAATATTAAGTAAGCCATCAACAGCAAAATGTAATCAAAATATATAAAGTGCTTACTTAATGAGTGAACCAATAAAATCAAGTTGTTTAAGGCTTTCAGAAATTATGCCAGATATATCGCATGACAGTGTTAATAGGTTTCTTTATAGAGAAAAATTTACAGGACATGACCTGTATATTGAAAATAGTAAAGAGTTGAACCTTATTGGTGGATCTATGAGCATAGATGATAGTGTATTAGATAAGCCATATAGCAACCCTGAACACGCAGCATTGATTGATTATTTTTGGTCTGGTAAGCACCATAAAGCGGTGAAAGGTATTAATCTTATTACACTATTTTATATTGATGTAACTGGTAAATGTTTACCAATAAATTTTCGCATCTATGATAAAAGACAAAATAAAACTAAAAATGACCATTTTAGTGAGATGCTTACAGAAGTTTTATCATGGGGATTACAACCAGCTATAGTCACAGGATATGCTTGGTATTCTAGCCTAAAGAATTTAAAACACGTTAGAAAGAATGAGTTAGATTTTTTATTTGGCATAGAAATAGATCGACAAGTATCAATTGCAAAAGGTAGCTATATTAGGATTGATCAGATTGATGATTTTCCTAGCAATGGGAGAGTTGTATATTTGAAAGAGTTCGGCAACGTCAGAGTGTTTAGACAGATATTCAAAAAAACATATCGCTATTACATTATGGGTGTTGCTAAATTAGAAAATCTTGATTTAATAACACATGATTTATTTAAAAAAGCTCATACACATCATTGGCTCATTGAGACTTATCATAGAGCGATTAAACAAGTTTGCAATATTGAAAAATTTCAAGTTCGTAATACTCGTGCCATACGGAATCATATTTATTGTGCAATACGAGCATTTTGTAAGCTTGAAATAATGAAAACAAAACAAATGATTGTAAACTGGTATCAAATTAAACGAAACTTATTTAATGAAATAATAGCAGGCTTCATTAAAGATCAAGGGATGCAAGGATTATTGAATGCATAATTTGCATGATGTTGTCAATGCGTAACTTCTAATTATATATATGTAGATGATAAATCATTAGGAGCAAAAAAGTATGCTGCTTATCCATTATTTATTTTTACCGCACCTCTATTTGCAATTGGATTTACTCTAGTTGCTCCAGGATATATGTTATTCGGAAAAGAAATCCAGTAATAATGATAAAAGGAAAAAACTGCAACAATTTATAAAAACATTAATTAATTTTAATTATGAGAGTTTTTAATCAAGGCTTAACAATTAATTTATATTTACAATATTCATTAGGAACTGATGTATAATAACCTAATGTTATAGCTTTACTTATTAAAGCTTCTAAACTATATACTTTAAATTTTTTGAATAACTGCTGTCTAATAATATTTCCAATAGTACTGCTTGAAATCTGTTTATTAGCTTTATGAGTAATAATTTCAGCTATTTCCCGACTACTTAATCTTAAACATGCTAAAAATAAAATCTCTCGCTCTCTTTTTGTTAGTTCAACAGCTTGTGCTTCTTGAACTTTCATGCTACCTTCTTCAATAATGTCTAGCATTTCATAAACAAAATGCATATGATTATCTAATGATAAAGGAAACATAAAACTTGAATATCCAACTACCTGATTATTAGTTGGGTTTATTAATTGTTTATAATATAAATCAAATATTTTAACAGGAGAATATAGATTAGGATCGCTAACTACAAATTCTGCGTACGGTTTTTTAGTAATAATATCATCAATAATTTTAATAGCATCTAGCGCTTCTTTATTATTAGAAATTGAGGGTAAACTTGTAACTTTACAACCAATGAATGCATCAAGATTATCAAGTCCCATAACTTTTCCCCGTAATTCACTAATATAGGCAATATTAAAATTACTATCACGAACTAATACTGAATCATTTTTGTGAAGCAGTTTAAAGGCGTCTAAATAAGCTAAAAAAGCTTGCTGATTATTCATGAATAATAATCCACCTATTTATAGAAAAATAATTATTAACTTTACTTCTATTAATTTGACTATACTAAAAATTTAGTACTGGCAGATTTTACCATAACTAATTTAAAAATTAGTATTTTATAATTAAGATTTTATTTTGTTATTTTAATTTCTTGTCAAGTTGATAGTAGAAATGTCACTTAGTCATATTTTAACTGGTGACGATTCTACTTTAATTTAACAATATTTTAATTTTCTCACATACACATCTTAAAATAAGGTAAAATATGTGTACTATACAACAAATTTTTAAAAGATTTTTTAATGACAAATAGTATTAATAGGGTAGGTAGTAGCCCTATTTCTCCGATTAATAGTTCCCCTATAAGCAATTCTTCTAACTTTGCTGGAGTAGGTGGAGCATCTTATCATGAAAGATTTATATTTCCTGATGATGAAAAAATTTTAGACATGGGGGAAGAGGAACTTCAAACTGCAACTGAAGAAAGAAAATATCGCGATATTCTAATCAAGTTATTTAAAGCTGTAATAACAGATGGGATAATAATTATTCCAACACCTCCTAGACGCTCTGGAAATGCTATTGTTGAAGCATCTTTAATACAAGACCCTAACGGCAAAAAAAAACCTATAATGAAAATTCCTCTTAAAGGTGTTGAAAATAAATCATTGAGTATAAAACACACTGCAATTGAAGGTATACCATTAGAAAGATTAGTAACATTATATGTAGAAAAAATCCTATTAAAAACTTCAGACTCTCAAATTATTAAACTTTTAATTGTTATGGCTCATGAATACGGCCATTTCTTATCTTATTTAATAGGTAATCATAATCGTGATTTAAAAATTGCATTAAATTTATTTAAAATGAAACAATTAGGTTCTAAAGAAGTAAACCGCTATTTATGGTTAATATTTAGAGAAGAATCATCTGCATGGACCTTTGCTCAAAAAACTCTATCTAGATATAAATTTAATAATTGGAAAGAGTTTATTGCAATTAAAAATAATAGTTTATCTGCTTACTCAAAATTATTAAAACTAGAACGTGCTAATATTGACACTGTATATAAATTATCTTTTTTAGGGGAAGATTTTCACGATAATTTCCCCTCAGAATTTTTTAATCAAACTAAACTACCTCTTAAAATATCTACTGAAAGTAAATTAAATGCTGGAAATTGAACAATTAAATAGTATTAAAGAATTAACTCAATCATTACGCACAAGACTTGAAGAACTTCGGGGGTATCTTTAAATATGATGAAAAAAATGAAATATTAAATTCAATTAATGAAGAATTAGAAAACCCTTTAATTTGGAATGACCAAAATAAAGCTCAAGAATTAAATAAGCAAAAAAAACAATTAGAAAATATTATT
>CAYZUJ010000024.1:3462-19957 GCA_964481375.1 uncultured Neisseria sp.
AACTAGATGAATTGGATAACGCTATTAATAATAGTAGCGAATTATTTGAACTCGCCTATATGGAAAATGATGAAAAAACTATTATTGAGGTTTTTTCTGATTTAAATTCTTCTGAAAAAACTCTTGCAAATCTAGAATTTTGTCGTATGTTTTCAAATCCTATGGACCCTAATAATTGTTTTATTGATATACAATCAGGTAGTGGCGGAACTGAAGCACAAGATTGGGCAGAAATGCTATTACGCATGTATTTGCGTTATTGTGATAAAAAAGGCTTTACAGTTGAAATATTAGAAGAACAATCAGGCGATGTTGCAGGAATTAAAAATGCAACTATTAAAGTCAATGGTGAATATGCTTATGGTTACCTTAGAACTGAAACAGGAGTTCACAGATTAGTCCGTAACTCCCCATTTGATGCTAATAATAAACGCCATACTTCTTTTGCAAGTATTTTTGTATATCCTGAAGTTAATGATGATATTCAAATTGAAATAAATCCTGCAGATTTAAGGATTGACACTTATCGTGCTTCAGGTGCAGGAGGACAACATATTAATAAAACTGATTCTGCTGTTAGAATAACTCATATACCCACTAATACTGTAGTGCAATGCCAAAATGACCGCTCACAACATAGAAATCGTGATGAAGCTTTTAAAATGTTAAAAGCTAAATTATATGAACTTGAATTACGAAAAAAACAAGCTCAACAGCAAGAATTAGAAAACAATAAAACCGATATTGGCTGGGGACATCAAATTCGCTCCTATGTTTTTGACCAATCTAGAATTAAAGATTTAAGAACTGGAATTGAAATCGGTAATATACGTTCAGTTATGGATGGTAATTTAGATGAATTTATTGCAGCAAGCTTAAAACAAGGAGTTTAAATAGTATAATTTTAAATTAACCACTAAATTTTATAATTCCCTCCACCATTTTTATCAACTATTTCTAATAAATATATCAGTTTAAATAATTAGTGAACTCTATTATTTTTTCTCAATTTCATTTTATTTTTATATTTGCAAATGAGAATCACTATCATTTAAAATACCGTCTTGAATTAAATTAACTAAGGTACTTTTAAAGGAATTACATAATGAATCAAAATTCTTCAATAACTTCTACTTCAATGAAAGCAAATAATTTAAAAATTACTAAAAGGAATATTCTAAATGAAAATATAAAATCATTTTTTCCGGACAATAATACCGCATTAAATAAAAATACCACAACTATAGAACCTCTAATAGAAATGTTAAAATATGCTTTAACTGGAACTACATCTACAGAAATAGAATCTGCAACTAAAAATAGAATAGATATTTTACGCACTCACAGAAACTCTTTTTCTTCATTAAATAAGCCTACCAAAAGCATGGTTGATTTTGCAGTTATTATGTTTATCATTATAAAAATAAGCGAAACAAATAAAAATATATCAGACATAGAAAAAATTGATTTTAACCCTATTAAAAATATCTTTGCTTCTAATGAACATTTTAAAATAGCATTTAAAAAATTCTCAATAGAACATAAAATAAAAGTAGATAATATTCCAAATAGCTATCTTGAATCCATAAAATATGATGGTGTTTTTTCAATCATAAAATTAAATAATATTGACTTTGATATGAGTAACTTTAATTCAAGTACAAAGAGTGAATATATTTGTGTAAAAAATCAACATATACGTAAATTTTTTAATAATAATCAAATCAATGAGAAAAAATCAGAAGCTAAAAAATACTTTAATAATTTAATAAAAAAGAAAATTGATACTATAGAAGATAAGGATATACGTAATGATGCTATATTAAAATTATCTTTATTTATGAAAACAATTAATCTAGCTCAAAGAAAATTCGTTAAATCAAAATTTAATTACTCTCAATTAATTGAATTAGCTACTCCTATTTTTGATGCATTGAAGATTAAGGATGAAAAAGAAAAAATCGATTTTATTAAACACTCTATATTTATTAACTTTCATAAAAATAATGGATTGCATTTAAAAAGAGTTACTTTACAAATACCTCTGATAACTTTAGCAACTGCAGCTTTATTTATGACAGTTGTTGGCGCAATTTATCTTGCAAGTGACTGGTGGTTTACTATAGTAGGTGCTACAGTAGAAGGAGCACATGACATCGAAGGAGTTGGTCGCGATATGATTTTAGAAAAGCTAGGCGGAAATTTTAATGTAGGGGATAGATTATACTCTTATACTAATAATATGGAAAAAATTTGGTTAAAACTATCTAATTCATTTGATAGAGAATCAGATACTATGGAAAATATTAATGATAAATTTAAAGGAAGTTCTTTATACTATACTAACATTAGAAATAAAGATCTACATAAATTTCTGAATAATAAATCAGAAAATGATAAAAAAATCGCTAAATTTAGAGAAATCATGAATAAATTAAAAAGTGAAAGTACACAAATAAGAAATTCAGATTTAAAACTCACGGATCTAACTTTTAATAAAAAAAGTACTGAGGTATTAACTAAAACATTATCTACTGATGATGGAAGTACGGAAAGTTAATTTTTTTGGGGGTCGAATATGATAATTCTTTTAAAACCATATTTAATTTAAGAGGGTCATCAGTAATAATACCATCGACTCCCCACTTAATTAATTTGCGCATTAAATCTGGATTAAAAACAAAACCTGAGTGCTTTGGATAACCCCAAACCATTACTTTTAAACCTAGATAGTGCGCTTCTTGCAACTCTTCTAAAGTTAGACAATTATCCTCAGGTTCGTAAGAATATCCCCCTAATTGTTTAATTAACTGTAGCATAGAAACATTCTCATACTTTTTACCAATTTGGGTAATTATAGTGCCACTAAACCATTTTTTCCAATTTTTTCGCAAATTTTCTGAATCTAGATAAGCTGTTTTAATTAATGAGTTTAGTTTATTTAATTCAGTTAATACGCGCCAATCAAATGACTGCACTTTAATCCTATCAATTAAATTATTTTTAATAATAAATTCATAAACTAACCCTGCTAATTCTTTTTCAGAATAACTCCAATTTGGATTTTCAAAATCTGTCTTTATTTCAATTTGAAAATTTATACTATTATCTGATGCTTTATTAACATAATCCACCACTTCTTGTAGCGTAGCTAATTTTAAATCTTTGAATTGCTCTTGTTGAGGAAACTGCTTTCCATAATCAGAGCTTTTATCAAGAACTACATTAAATTCTCTTAATTGCTCTAATGTTAAATCTTTAACTAATATTGTTTTTTGCTTAATATTTGAAAGACATAAAATATCCGAGTTAAGAAATAAATCATGAAATGCAAGAAGTATTTTATCTTTAGTAACAGCAATATCTATATCAACACAATCTACTCCTTGCGTAAGAGCAATTTGATAACTAGGTATTGTATTTTCTGGGGCATAAACTCTAGCTCCACGATGCCCAATAACTAAAATTTTTTTCAAAATACTCTTTTTTATAATGAAAGACGGCGAATATCAGATAATACTTGCACTAAATATGAAGTAAATTTAGCCGCAAGCGCCCCATCAATAATTCGATGATCGTAAGATAATGATAGAGGAAGCATTAATCTTGGAATAAATTCTTTTCCATTATAGATTGGCTTAATACTTGATTTTGATACCCCCAAAATTGCAACTTCTGGCGCATTTATAATAGGCGTAAATGCTGTTCCACCAATACCCCCTAAACTAGAAATAGTAAAAGTCCCTCCTTGCATATCAGTTGGTTTTAATTTACCATCTCGTGCAATTTTTGCTAAAGATGCTGTCTCTTCTGCGATTTCTACAATACCTTTTTTGTCTGCATCTTTTAATACAGGGACAACTAACCCATTTGGCGTATCAGCTGCAAACCCAATATTAAAATATTTTTTATAAATTAGCTGTTCCCCTTCAATAGATGTATTAAATTCAGAAAATTTCTTTAACGCAAAAATTGATGCTTTAATTAAAAAAGCTAAAGGTGTAATTTTAATCTCAGATTTTTTATATTCTTCATTTAATTGTTTTCTAAAATTCTCTAATTCAGTAATATCTGCTTCATCAAATTGTGTCACATGCGGGATCATTACCCAATTTCTTGCTAAATTAGCACCTGATAGCTTCTTAATTCGTGATAGCTCTTTCACTTCTATTTCACCAAATTTGGAAAAATCTACTTTTGGCAAAGCTAGTAAATTCAAGCCTACATTTCCCGATATATTATTACTATTAGCAATTATGTTTTTTGCAAAACTCTTTAGATCCTCATCAGTAATCCGCCCCTTTTCCCCTGAACCATGAATTTTTGTTAAATCAACTCCTATTTCACGAGCTAATCTACGAATTGAAGGAGAAGCATATGCTGTTTTAAAATTACTTTCGTCAATTTCTTCATTTCGCAGTTTTTCTCTTTGTTCATTATTTACTACTATATCTATTTGCTTTAGTTTTTCTATATCTTTGGATTCAGCAACTTGAAAAGTGGGTTTCTGCTCTAAAACTACATCAGACTTTTTATCTTCAAGTTTCTGCGTCTTACCAACTTCCTCTTCAACTTCAATTCTGGCAATTAAACTCCCTTCACTAACTTTATCACCTACTTTTATTAACACTTCTTTAATGATGCCCGAAGTTTCAGCAGGAACTTCCATAGTAGCTTTATCTGTTTCAAGCATTAAAAGATTATCATCTTTTTTAACGCTGTCTCCCACTTTCATATATACTTCTGCCACATTTACATCAGTACTACCACCGATATCTGGCACTTTCAACTCTAATAAATTTGCCACCTTATTACCCTCTTTTTAAACTGCCGGATTATTTCCTAATAGTTGTTTTCTAAATCTATTTAAATCAGATGCTGTTTCTAAAACTTCTTGACACAAATTAGATAAATTAATTAATATGGTTCGAATAACCTGCTTTTCATTATCTTTACCAAATTCTATTTGATGGTCTAACCACTTTTCTAACCAACTTGGATCTGGTAATCTGCTTTGCACAGTATCTTTTGGAAAGAAAGCTTTGCTAACATGCAAATTGGTCGGATGCAATGGCTTGCCAGTTCTAGCACTTGAAGACGCCATTAAAATACCAATTTTTGTAAAAGCTAATTTAGCAGCATCGCCAAATTTTGCAATAGCCCTACGCATATATTTTAAATATGCTCCCCCATGTCTTGCCTCATCAGCAGATAATGTTTTATATATCTGCTTAATAACTGGTTCTGTATGCCAATTAGAAGCCCTTTTATACCATTGAGTTAAACGCATTTCCCCACAAAAATGCAACATTAATGTTTCTAGCGGGGGTGCCGGATCAAATTCAAAGCGAACCGCATGTAGCTCTTCTTCGGTTGGCATAAGCTCTGGTTTAAACCTGCGTAAATACTCCATCAATACTAACGAATGTTTTTGTTCTTCATAAAACCAAATCGACATAAAAGCAGAAAAATCAGAATCATCTTTATTATCTCTTAAAAACATTTCAGTAGCTGGTAATGCCGACCATTCAGTAATAGCATTCATTTTAATAGTTATCGCTTGCTCCTCAGTTAATTTACTTGCATCGAAATCGTCCCAAGCAATATCTCTATTCATACTCCAACGTGCGTTCTCTAGGTCAGCAAATAATTTAGGGTATAACATTTCATTATCATCAAAGTTTGATTTTTTAGTATTCATAAAATATTCCTTCAAAATTCTACCTTAAACTTCCCAAGGATTAGGCTTATTAGTATCAATATTATATTTTTTAAGAGCTAAATTCACATCTTTAGCTTTTATTAAATCTTGATTTAATAAACCAGTAAGTGCTGCAATAATAATATAATAACGATTAACCTCAAAAAATTCACGCAATGCTTTCCTAAAGTCTGATCGACCAAATCCATCTGTCCCTAAAGTAATATAATCTCCTGGAACATATTCACGAATCTGATCAGAATAGCTTCGAATATAATCAGTTGCTGATATAGTTACATTAGCGTTATATTTTTCTAATAATTCTGTTACATACGGTTTTAATGCTTTCTTTCCTGGATTTAACATGTTATGTCTTGTAATATTCATTCCATCTCGATGAAGTTTATTATAAGAAGGCGTTGAAAATATATTAACTTTGAAGCCAAAATCATTTACTAATAAATCTGCCGCTTCTATTACTTCGCGAAAAATAGTTCCACTTCCCATTAGGTTAATAGTAATTTTTCCTTTGCCGATTGATTTAAATAAATAACAGCCCTTAATTATGCCTTCTTCAGAATCTTTTGGCATTTCTGGATGGGAATAATTTTCATTCATTACAGTAATATAATAAAATTTATTTTTATTATCTACATACATATCTTTTAAACCATGATGAATAATTACTGCTAATTCATAAGCAAAAGTTGGATCATAAGATTCACAATTAGGAATTAATCCTGCCTGAATATGACTATGTCCATCTTCATGCTGCAATCCTTCACCATTTAACGTTGTTCTGCCTGCAGTCCCACCTATCATAAAACCGCGAGCGCACATATCACCTGCAGCCCAAGCTAAGTCACCTATACGCTGAAAGCCGAACATAGAATAATAAATATAAAAAGGAATTGTAACAACCCCATGATTGGCATAACTAGTGGCTGACGCTATCCACGTGCACATTGCCCCTGGTTCATTAATTCCTTCTTGAAAAATTTGCCCTTTAATATCTTCTTTATAAAACATTAATTGACTTGCATCTTCTGGAGTGTATAATTGCCCTACATGTGACCAAATCCCTAACTGACGAAACATTCCTTCCATACCAAAAGTTCTTGATTCATCAGGAACTATAGGTACAATTAATTTCCCTAAAACTTTATCTTTAACTAAGATATTTAAAAGACGAACAAAAGCCATGGTGGTTGAAATTTCACGTTCTCCAGTTCCTTTTAATAATACATCAAAAGCACTTAATTCTAAAATCTCTAATTTTGTATTCAAGGGATTACGTATAGGATAATAACCACCTAATTTTTTTCGCTGCTCATGCAAATATTTATATTCTTCTGAATCTTTTTTAGGTAAAATAAAAGGAATTTCTTCTATTTCTTTATCATTTATTGGAATTGAAAATTTATCTCTAACTTTCTTTAATGCTTCAATAGATAGTTTTTTTTGATTATGAGCAATATTTTGCGATTCACCTTCCCCAGTCATCCCATAACCTTTAATTGTTTTGGCTAAAATTACCACTGGTTTATTATTGGGGTTATTAACTGCTTCATAATAAGCTGCATAAATTTTATCTACATCATGACCCCCACGCGTTAATCGCCAGATGTCATCATCTGATAAATTTTTAACTAATTCCAACGTTTCTGGATATTTAGCAAAAAAATGCTCGCGAATATACTTTCCATCTTTAGCTCGATATGTTTGATATTCACCATCTACAGTTTCCATCATTAATTGTTTTAATTTTCCCGTTTTATCAAGAGCTAAAAGATTATCCCAACCATGGCCCCAAATTACTTTAATTACTTTCCAGCCAGCTCCAGTAAATAACCCTTCCATTTCTTGAATAATTTTACCGTTACCATTTACTGGCCCATCTAGCCTTTGTAAATTACAATTTATTATAAAAATTAAGTTATCTAATTTGTCTCTTGAAGCTATATGTATATTACCAAGAGTTTCCGGCTCTGAAGTTTCTCCATCACCTATAAAACACCATACTTTGCGATTAGATGTATCAATAATATCTCTATCATTTAGATATTTCATAAATCTAGCTTGATAAATTGCCATTAATGGCCCAAGGCCCATGGAAACAGTTGGTAGCTGCCAATAATCTGGCATTAACCAAGGATGTGGGTACGAAGATAAACCAGGCTTCGCTGATTCTTGACGAAAGTTTATTAACCTCTCTTCACTTAACCTACCTTCTATATAACTCCTTGCATATATACCTGGAGATGAGTGCCCTTGAAAAAAAACTAAATCACCCATACCATTTTTTGATTGAGAACGCCAAAAATGATTAAACCCTACTTCATATAAACTAGCTGATGAAGCATAAGAAGATAAATGCCCGCCTAATTCACTACTAATTTTATTTGCTTTTATTACCATTGCTGTTGCATTCCAGCGTATATAGGCAGCAAGTTTTCTTTCTATTTCTTTATTACCAGGATAATTTTGCTGGTTTTTAACATCTAAAGTATTAATATATTCTGTAGTTACACTACCTAATACATTAATACCCGTTTTTTTTTGTAATCTTAATGCTGCCTGCTTTAATAAATATTCAGCCAATTGCGCAGAATCATATTCTAGAACGTTATCAATAGAATCAATCCACTCTTGTACTTGCAAGCTATCTAAATCATTATTATTAAAACCACTCATCCTATCCCCTAAAAAATGTTGTCCTTTCTCCCGACGCTAGTATATCATATGTACTTGGATATTTTCTATAAATAAACCTCTTCTATGAGAGGTATTCAACTGAAAGGCAATTGAATGACAACTAAAATTTTTGAAATTAAAAAATTAGGTCAAAAAATATGGCTTGATAACCTGACACGAGAACTAATTATCTCCGGCAAACTAAATAAAATGATCGAAAATGACGGACTCTGTGGAATCACATCTAACCCTACAATTTTTCATAAAGCATTTGAAAATGACCCTAACTATAAAGAAGATTTGCAAAAAATAAAATTAGAACCACTTGATTTTGAATATCGTTATGAAAGTTTAGTTATTCCTGACATACAATCAGCTTGTGATATTTTTATGCCAATGTATAATTCATCCAACAAAGAAGATGGTTATGTAAGTTTCGAATTATCTCCATATCTTGCTCATAATACTGAAGGCTCTATTTTAAACGCTAAACGCCTATGGAAAACTATAGCTAAAGAAAATTTAATGATTAAAATTCCTGCTACTAGTGAAGGAATTAAAGCATTTGAAGTCTTAATTAGTGAAGGAATAAATGTAAATATTACTCTTTTATTTTCTTTGCCACAAGTAATTAATACTTGGAATTCTTACATTAGAGGTTTAACAACACGTTACAATAAAGGTCTACCTCTTGATTCGATTAAAGCTGTAGCTAGCTTTTTTCTCTCCAGAATAGACAATGCTATAGATGCTAAATTACCAGCTAATTTACAAGGCAAAGCTGCAATTAGTTTAGCGAAAACTGCATACTCAAAATATTTGGAAATTTTTGGAAAGGAATTCAAAAAATTAAAAGATGCCGGAGCTAGACCTCAATATTTACTTTGGGCCAGCACTGGAACTAAAAACCCAGACTATTCAGATGTTTTATATATAGAAGAACTAATTGGTCCGCAAACAATAAATACTGTCCCTTATGATACTTTAGTAGCTTTTAACGATCATGGAAATAGCCGAATAACTTTAACAAGAAACCTTGAAGAAGCTCAGTATGCTTTAGAGCAGGTTAAAATAAATGACATCAACATGGAATCTCTTGGCCAATCATTACAAGTTGATGGTTTAAAAATATTTACTCAATCGTTTGATAAATTAATTAATTTGATGAAATAAATATCGAAATGAGAAAATTTATTTCTTTTTTATCACCAGCCAAATTAAATTTAGGATTAAAAATAGTTGGTAAACGAAATGACGGTTTTCACTTACTAAAAACTATTTTCTGCTTAATTGATTTATTTGATGAAATAAATATTCAAGTGACCAATAATGGAAAAATATCATTAATTGACCATAACCAAACTTGGGATTTTTGGAATGATTTATCATATAAAGCTGCCATGGCATTAAAAAAATTTACAAATTGCAATTTAGGGTGTAATATAAAAATTAGAAAAACAATTCCTTTAGGTGCAGGTTTAGGAGGGGGCAGTTCTAATGCCGCAACAATATTAATTGCCTTAAATCAATTATGGCAAACCAACCTGCCTATAGAAACTCTATATTTGTTAGGAAAAACTTTAGGTGCAGATGTTCCATTTTTTATCCATGGAAGAAATGCTTTAGCTTCGGGTATTGGTGATGAATTTGAAGATATTAATTTAATTCAGCAATATTTTATTTTAATAAAACCAAATTTTCATATTTCAACCCAATTACTTTTTAATAATCTTCAATTTGACCTAAAAATACCCCCCGCTAAAATTGATTATAATTATCTATTGCAAAGCAAAGAAAATGATTTATTAGCTACTGCTTGTAAACTTCAGCCAGAATTACTAAATATATTAAATGACCTTAAAAATTACGGCACTCCTAATTTGACTGGTTCAGGAAGTGTGCTATACTTAAGTTACCCTGATCTAAGTACTGCAAAAAATATTGCAAAAGAACTACATTCAAGGTATAATCCATACCTTGTGAAAAGTATAGATTTTTCACCTATGTATGTTACTCATAATTAAAATAAACCTTTTTTTAGGGGAGTCGCCAAGTGGTAAGGCATCGGATTTTGATTCCGACATTCGCAGGTTCGATCCCTGCTTCCCCTGCCAACTTTAAAAGCGCATATTGTTATTAAAAAAGCAAATGCGCTTTTTTTTATTTTTTTGAGGTGAATAAATATGTTTGTTCGTAAGAATTTAATGATTTTTACTGGTAATGCCAATATTGAATTCGCCAATGCTGTTACAAAATGTTTAGATATTCAATTAGGTAAAGCTGCTGTTTCTAAATTTAGTGATGGCGAAATATCAGTTGCTTTATTAGAAAATGTTAGAGGATCTGACGCATTTATTTTACAATCAACATGTTACCCTACTAATGATAATTTAATGGAAATTTTAGTATTATCAGATGCTTTAAAAAGAGCTTCAGCTGGACGTATAACTGCCGCAATACCATATTTTGGTTATGCAAGGCAAGATAGACGCCCACGTTCTGCACGCGTAGCAATATCTGCAAGGTTAGTAGCTAATATGCTAACTTCTGCAGGAGTAGATAGAGTTTTAACTGTCGATTTACATGCGGATCAAATACAAGGGTTTTTTGATATTCCAGTGGATAACATATATGCTTCTCCTGTCTTATTAAAAGATATTAAATCTAAAAAATTAAAAAATGCAATTATTGTTTCTCCAGATACTGGTGGCGTTGCACGTGCACGTGCTTTTGCCAAAGCTCTAAATATAGATATGGCAATTATCGATAAACGACGTCCTAAAGCAAATGAAGCTGAAGTAATGAATATAATAGGCGATATAGATGGTAAAATTTGTATAATAGTAGATGATATGATTGATACTGCTAATACTCTATGTAAAGCAGCTGAAGCATTAAAAAAGCAAGGTGCAATTCAAGTATTTGCTTATGCAACTCATGCTATTTTTTCTGATGGTGCTGTAGAACGTATTAATGCTTCTATTATCGATGAGGTTATTATAACTGATACCATCCCAATTACACCTAATGCTAAATTATCAAAAAAAATAAGAATCACTTCAATTGCAGCTTTATTTGCTGAAACAATTCGTAGAATAAATAATGAAGAATCCATTAGCTTGTTATTAAATGATTAATTAATAACACATAAGCTTAACGAAAGTTAAGAAAGAATTTTAATGGATAATAATATTATAAATTTTGAATACTATAATCCTACTAAAATAATCTTTGGTAAAAATAGTATTTATAAAATTAAAAACCTTATTGATAAAAATCATAAAATATTAGTATTAATTGATTTAAATGCAATTGAATCTAATCCTAAACTTAAACATGATTTAGAAAAATTCCTTGCTGATTTTCAACATATAATTTATTATCAAACTACCATAAATAGCGAATATTCCGAACTTTTGACTATCATTTCTCTTGCTCAAAAAGAAAAAATTAGTTATATTTTAGCTGTAGGCGGTGGTTCGGTTATTGATGGAGCAAAATTTATTGCCTGTGCTATAAATTATCCCCCGCATCTTCAACCGTGGCAATTATTAAAAATTGATGGTTACAATTTAGTAAAAGATATAGTTCCATTAGGTGTAATTTTAACTCTTCCTGCAAGCGGTTCAGAAATGAACCCTTATTTTGTCATAAGCCGTAAAGAACATAATCTTAAAATAGCTTGTTATGCACCAATGATATATCCTAAATTTGCTATCCTAGACCCAGTCTACACTTTTAGCCTATCAAAATACCAATTAGCTTTAGGAATTGTTGATATTTTTGTACACGTTCTTGAACAATATGTAGTTATTAATAATCACTCTAAAATTCAACAAGGATTCTCCGAAACAATTCTTAAAACATTAATTAAAGAATCTTTAAATGCAATCTCTCACCCTACTGATTACAACGTAAAAGCTAATATAATGTTAGCATCTACATTTGCCTTAAATGGCTTAATTGATTGTACAGTTAAAAGTGATTGGACAATTCATTGGATTTCTCATGAATTAACAGCTTTATATGGTTTATCCCATGCAGAAGCAATTGTTGTATTAGTAAAACCATTATGGGAATATACTTATAAATTTAAACAACAACCATTACTACTTTATGCTCAAAAAATATGGAATATAGATATTTCCAATCCAGAATATGCCATAAATTTAGCTATAAATAAAACAGTTTTATTTTTTCAAAGTTTAGGTATAAAAACAACTCTTAAAGAATTTGGAATTACTAAATTAGATATTAAAAAAATTATTGATAACATCTTTAACTTTACTAATGGCAATAATTTAGGAGAAAGTAATCTTTTAACAAAAGAAGATATAAGAAATATTTTATTTTTGGCTATTAAATAAATATGTTACTATAACGTTATAATTACTTAATAATTTTTTAAAAAAGTAAAAGTAATGAAATATTTAATTGCTAGTATAAGACTACTTGCTTTATTAATTACAATAATAATTTCTCTAATCATTGTAATAATTTTTTATCCCATCACTCCTCAACAATACTGGATGTACGTTATAAAATACTGGGCAAAAATAATGCTATTTTTTGTTGGGGTAAAAATTGAAACTATTGGTAAATTTCCCACAAATTATTTACAAAAAAACTGTATGATTATTTCTAATCATATTTCTTGGTTAGATATTCCCGTATTATACTCTTTATATTTTGTATCTTTTGTTAGTCGAGCTGAAGTTAAAAACTGGCCAATACTTAATTTATTATTTAAATGTTCTGGGACTATATTTATCGATCGTAGTAGAAAAAAAGATATTCTTACTATAAATAAAATTGTGAGTCAACGCTTAATGGATAATTTGGCTATTGGTTTTTTTCCCGAAGGTAAAACCAGCGATGGTAAAGGGGTCTTACCATTTAAAGCACCTCTACTTCAAGCTGGGATTATAGCAAAATCTAAAATACTACCATTAGCCCTTAAATATTATTCTAGAAGCACCGTAAAACCTGCTTACGAAATTACTTATGCCGGTGATATTACTTTATGGCAAACTATCAAAAGTACATTATTATTAAATGGAATTTGTGTTAAAATCATCGCTTTACCTCAATTTAACGCTATAGATTTTGCTAATCGTCGCGAAATGGCTAGAGAATTATACAAAGAAATAAGTGCAGTTTACAATAGAGGATATTAAATCTTGGAAAAAAATTTAGAACAAAAAATTAATGATATTGTTGTTTATATAAAAGAACTAGTAAAAGAAACCCCTAAAATTGGCTTAATTTTAGGTAGCGGATTAGGTGAATTAGCAAATGAATTAGAGCATAGCACCATCATACCTTATAAAAATATTCCACATATACCAATTAGCACTGCACCTGGACATAGCGGTAACTTAATTGTAGGTAAACAAGCAGGAAAAACTTTAATAGCTATGCAAGGACGCCTTCATTTATATGAAGGATATTCCCCTCAACTAGCGACAATTTTAATTAGAGCCATGAAAATATTAGGAATTGAAACTTTAATATTAACTTGTGCAGCTGGAGGTTTAAATAAAAATTTTAACGCTGGCGATATAATGCTAATTAATGATCATATTAATTTTTCTGGAACTAATCCTTTAGTTGGACAAAATCTAGATAGCTTTGGTCCTAGATTTCCGGGAATGTTTGATATATATACACCAAAATTACAACAACTAGCTTTAGAAATAGCAGCCAAAAATACAATTGATCTTAAACAAGGTATTTATGCTGGCATTTTAGGTCCAACCTTTGCAACTCGTGCTGAATTACAATTTTTAATTAATAATAATTGTGATGCTATTGGAATGTCAATTGTTCAAGAAGCAGTAATTGCAGCTCATAGTCAAATACAAATTTTAGGCTTAGCTGCAATTACTGATATGGCTCTACCAGATTCTAATCATCATGCTACTCATGATGAAGTAATGAAATCAGGTAGACAAATAGGTATAAAATTTAAAAAGCTAATTAATGAAATTTTAAAAAATATCTAAATTAGTTTACATGCACATAATTATATTCACAATTTGCATCTGTATTTATTTTTATAGCTGAGTGTGCTGAAAGAAATTCTGCCAAAGCATTTGCCCACATACAATGTGCTTTTGTACTTGGATGCATCCCATCCCACATAAAATAATCAAGTGGCTCCCTACAAATTGTTTTAGCTGTTGGGCTACTAATATACCCATCAGTAATATTACATCTATCTGTTATATTTTTAAATACGTTTCCAACTTTTGCTTGTGACATCATATCATCAAAATTTGGCCTATAAATATTTAAATTAGGATACTTATTTTTATCATTAAACTGCTCTAATCCTGCTTGTATTCCTTTATTAAAACTATAAATCTGTTGCTCTAATTTATTTTTTAACGCTGGCTCAAGTTTTATTTTATCAGCAATATCGGGGAAATGTGTTATATCTGGAAATACAGGAACAATTATATTATTCGCCCCCATTTTTACTAGTTCATAAATAACAAACAAATATTTATTAATCAACTCCAATACCTCATTCGTAGGATCAGTTTGTTGTTTAAAGTCATTGCTACCAATAAACACCAAAAATAAAGTTGTACCAACATCATTAGTGTAACCTGAGGGTAAGTTATCTATAAATCCTTTATATAAGTGAAATTGATCTAATAAAGATTTTGCCACAAAACCTTGTGAACCTTGACCTTTTATTTCAGCTCCTCCCTCAGCAATAACTTTCATAGGTAAATTTAATATTTTTGCAAGATATTCAACCATAACAGGACCATTAGAAAATCTTCCATGAAAATACCCCTCCTCATTTGGTAGTTTCCAATAAGACTTATCAAATATATTATGGTTATCAAATGAACTATCACCTAAAACTATAATCCGTGAAAGTCCATTAAAGGATGGGGTTTTAATATCTGACCAGAAGTTTGCATCATAAGAAGTACTCCACATAGCTGCGGCATGATTAACAAAAATATTATCAAAACCATTTTCTGAAAATCCAGCAAATTTTAAAGCATTTTTACAGGCCTGCTTAAGCTCCATATCGCTAGCTTTAGTATAATATATATTATTCCATAACCTTGTATTTTCATACCAGTTACCCTTTACTACAGCATATTGATTATCTTCAGTTTTTCCCCAAATATAACTAATATTTGCATTATGACTATTTTTATCAATATAGTAACAGCGTATATATACATCATTAAAAACATTATTTATCTTATTTTCAACCTTATTTTGGGAAAATGATACTCTCGATTCAATAATTAGTGCTTTATTAGTACCAAAAATATAAAGAGTATTTAAACCATCAACTTCTATAGCCATAACTTTAAAAGTTAAAATACTAAAGATTAATTTTAGAATTTTTTTCATATAAAACTTTCTGATATAAAATTAGTTAACATGCACATAATTATATTCACAATTTGCATTTATATTTATTTGTATTCCAAGCTGAAGTGCTAAAAACTCTGCTATAGCATTTGCCCACATACAATGCGCTTTAGTACTTGGATGCATCCCATCCCACATAAAATAATCTAGCGGTTCATTACAAATTGTTTTAAATGTCGGACCACTAGTGTATCCTGAGCTACTACATCTACCTGTTAAATTTTTAAATGCTCCAGATAATCTTGATTTATTAATCATATAATCAAAATTTGGTCGATAAATATGGAGATTTGGGTATTTATTTTTATCCTTAAATTTCTCTAACCCTAATTCAATTCCCTTATTAAAATTTTCTATCTGCTGATCTAATATGTTCTGACTTAAATAATTCATTTTTATTCTTTCAGCAACATCTGGAAAAAGACTTATATCAGGAAATACAGGTACAATTATATGATTAGCCCCCATATCAATTAATTTATTAATAACATATAAATAGTTATTTATTAAAACTGATACCTCATTCGTAGGATCAGTCTGTTGATTAAAATCATTACCACCAATAAATACTATAAATAATGTTGTACTAACATCATTAGTATAACCTGAAGGTAAGTTATCTATAAATCCTTTATATAACTGAAATTGCTCTAATAAAGATTTTGCCACAAAACCTTGTGAACCTTGACCTTT
>CAYZUJ010000025.1:0-10954 GCA_964481375.1 uncultured Neisseria sp.
CATTTTCCTGATAGGTAGTTTTAATATCACTAAATTCATCTTTTACAACTTTCCAACTATCTTTCATATAATTTGTATGAGTGCTAACTACAGATTTAATTGAATTACCGGCAGATTCAAAAACATTAAAGTCTTCTGGTTCTGCTAATATATTATTTAGCTTATCAAGAAATGCTTGAAGTACCGTTTTCTTTTGCTGTAATATTTCTAATTGACTCTTTTCAATTGGTGTTCTAGAATTTATATTTTCGCTAAGAGTTGTTATTTGTGTACCGATATTTATAAGCTTATTTTCAACATTGGTTTTAGCTATATTTTTAGCGTTATCAAAATTTGTAGCAAAATATAAAGATCGTTTTTGTGTTCTAATGAAATTGTCTACATCATAATCAATGGAGTTTACAGCTGCATTTTCCTGATAGGTAGTTTTAATATCACTAAATTCATCTTTTACAACTTTCCAGTTATTAATCATTTGTTTTTTATGAAGGTTTAATAGTTTTATAAAAGCATTTCTTGCATTATTTCTATACGTGGGTAGATCTTTAATATTTAATTTATCAACATTTCCAGCAATTTTATTAAGATCTTCCAAATATGTATTTAAGCATCCTAATACTTTTTCATTAATTTCTTTTTGAATTAAATTTTGGTGTAGATTTTGTACTTCCTGGTTTATATCTAAGCTATTATTTTGGTTTGATGCATAATATTCTTTTATCTTGGATTCTAATTGCTGTATATCATTTCCATTGTTGGCAATTTTACTACCTAGGTTATTTATCCTAGATGAAATATCTTCTATCTCATTATTTATATTAGTTAAAAATAGTTTTTTATTCTTTTCATCGTGTGCTATAAAGTATAAATTATGTTTTGTTTTATGTAGCATAGAGTTACAATTGTACTCCTCGTTGGCTGCTGCTGAGTTTGTTTGATAATTTTTGCCACGATTAAAAGCTTTTTCTTCACGAGAACTGCTAGTTTTTACATCTTTAATTAAACGTTCTTCACTTGTATCAAATATATTACTATTTTTAGTGACTTTTAAAATTCTTTTTGTAATATTTCCTAGTGACTTAGTTGCACTGGGTAAGGTCTTATTAGGAATAATAAAATTGAGATTTGCTGGCATATCTTATCCATATTAAAGTTAAATATATTGTAAATATTGGTAAATATTATAAATACTGAGTTTGAGTATGTGTGAATTTTACATTAAAGTTATCATAGTTAGCAAGTAATAAATTTGTATAGCTGCACTTGTATTTTTTAATTGTTAGTTCTAAAAAAGTATCTTTCTTGTTTATGCTATAATATTGCCCGATTAATTATGTATTTAAGGACTTGGGTTAACAATCAAAGTGCAACGGTATCTTAAATTTAAAATGATTAACTCCCTATAAAAATGAACTAATTTATTTTCTTATTAGGATTTATAAATTTTTTGCAATTCTCTATAAATACTTCAGTTGGTGTTTTATAAACTAATCCTTTAATAGGGTGAACCTCCCCCCATAAATAGGACACAGGACTTACGAGGATTTCCTGTTTTTAAAAATATTTTATAACTGCGCCACCTGCACCTCCATTTTTAGATTTCTATTTAATTTTTTAATATTATAAACTGGTAAATTTTAGTTTAGTATTTTACTTCAAAATACGAATTCATCAGTCCTGTTTTTTGGCAGTACTCCAGTAGTATTATTTGATAACTAGTAAGGATATTTATTGCAGTAGATAGAATAATTAATAACTATAAATCTTAAAGATATAATTTTAACAGTTTACTACATTAACTGCTAACCCACCTAATGCAGTTTCTTTATATTTCATACTCATGTCTTTCCCTGTCTGAAGCATAGTTTTAATAATATCATCTAGACTTATTTTTCCAGCTTCTTCTTCAAGTAAGGATAATTTGGCAATATCTACTGCTCTACTTGCTGCAACACCATTTCGTTCAATACATGGAATTTGTACTAATCCTTCAATAGGATCACAAGTCATCCCTAAATTATGTTCCATAGCAATTTCAGCAGCTTTCTCAATTTGTATTAGATTTCCACCTAAAACTGCTGTTAATGCTCCTGCTGCCATAGAGCAAGCAACACCGATTTCACCCTGACAGCCTACCTCTGCTGCAGAAATAGACGCACCAAATTTATATAACATACCAATAGCCCCAGCTGTTAAGATAAATTCAATCAATTTCTCTTCTGTTGCTTCAGAACTATAAAAATTATAGTAATATTCTAATACTGCAGGTATTGTACCTGCTGAACCATTTGTTGGAGCTGTTACAACTTTACCAAAAGCTGCATTTTCTTCATTAACACCAATAGCATAAGCAATTGCAAATAATTTATGATCTTTGTTAGATATTGAAACATTGTTATTATTTAATTTTCTAAATAAATCAGGAGCTCTTCTTTTTACTTTCAAGCCACCTGGTAATATTCCATCTGTTATTAATCCACGTTGTATTGAGTCGCGCATTACCTTAATAATTTCCAACGCTTCTTCTTTAATTTGCGCTTCAGTTTTTCTAACTAACTCATTTTTTGTTACAAGCTGTGCAATAGTAATATTATGTTTTTTACATAAAGAAAATAACTCTTTAGCTGTTTTAAATGGATAAGGGATTGTTATGTCATTACTATCTTCTATATTTGGTAATTTTATTTGTTCTTCATCTAATATAAAACCACCACCAATTGAAAAATACTCTCTTTTATTTAATTCTTTTCCGTCTGCATCGAAAGCAATAAAACGCATACCATTTGCGTGTTGTTCTAAAAAAGTATTTTTATTAAGAATAATATCTATTAAATAATTAATTTTTATGATTTTTTGTTTACCAATAATAATTTTATTTTCAGATTTAATTTTATTAACATTTAAAAGAAATTGATTAGGGTCTATTGTTTTTGGCTGTTCTCCTAATAAACCATTTAAAATAGCAAAAATAGTTCCATGCCCTTCCCCAGTTAAAGCAAGTGAACCAAATAAATGTACATTGACTTTTTCAGTTTTATTAATTAAGCATTCTTTCGCTAAAAATTGTACCCAGTTTGCTGCAGCTTTCATTGGTCCAATAGTATGTGAACTAGATGGTCCAATTCCAATAGCAAACATGTCTAATGCGCCTAACATAAATTTCCTTTAATAAAAGATTTTATTTCCAACCAAAATTACGTGCATATACCCCTTTCATACATTGAGTAAGCACAATATAACCTAAAACAATACCCGCAATCCAAATAAAGAAATTAGACGGAAGCGCAACCATTTTAAAATAATGTGCCAAAGAGCCCATAGGTAAGAAAATACCAATAGCCATCATAAGCAAGGTCATTAATGATAATTGGACTGAAGCAATACTTTGAATAAACGGTATTTTTCTTGTTCTAATCATATGAACTATAAGAATTTGAGTAATTAAACTTTCAATGAACCAACCAGATTGAAATAAAGTTGAATTAGCTATAGTGTTAGCTTTAAATACATTCCATAAAATAATAAAAGTTAATATGTCAAAAATAGAACTAATAGGTCCAAAAAATAACATAAATGTTCGTAAATCTTTAGAATCCCATACTTGTGGTTTAGAAATAAATTCTGCATCTACATTATCAAAGGGAATTGCTATTTGTGATATATCATAGAGTAGATTTAAAATTAATGTTTGTATAGGTAACATTGGTAAAAATGGTAAGAAAGCTGATGCTACTAATACGCTGAATACATTTCCGAAATTAGAACTTGCTGTCATTTTTACATATTTTTGCATATTAGCAAAAGTTTTACGCCCTTCTACAATTCCATTCTCCAAAACCATTAAGCTCTTTTCTAATAAAATGATATCTGCAGCTTCTTTAGCAATATCGACTGCAGTATCTACTGAAATTCCGATATCTGCAATTCGTAATGCAGGAGCATCATTTATACCGTCGCCCATGAAACCTACAACATGACCTTTTTCTCGTAAAACTTTAACTATACGTTCTTTATGAAATGGTGTTAATTTAGCAAAAACAGTAGTATTTTCTGCAATTTTTGCTAATTCAGTATCTGTAAGGTAATCAATGTTTGTTCCAAGAAGCATGCCTTCTATATTTAAACCAACCTCACGACATACTTTTGCAGCAACTAATTCATTATCTCCAGTTAAAACTTTAACAGCTACACCATTTTTATGAAGAGCCGCAATAGCAGGTGCTGTAGTTTCTTTAGGAGGATCCATAAAAGCTATATACCCCACAAGAACCATATCATATTCATCATCTATAGTGTAACTTGTCTTTGCTTCCTGATATTTTTTAACTGCAACTGCAACTATACGTAATCCATTAGAATTTAGTTCAGCTGTAACTTCCTTGACTTTAGCTAGCAACTCTTTAGTTAAGGGTAAAACTGCATCTTTATGATGTGCATAATTACAACGTCTAAGTAGTTCCTCTACTGCACCTTTACATATTAAAACATGCTCTTTTTCATTCCTCGCAACTACTACCGACATCATTCGTCTTTGAAAATCAAAAGGAACTTCATCAACTTTTTTAAACTTAGTTACTAATTCAGGAATATCACCAAAATTTGCCCGATCTAAAACAGCAATATCGAGTAAATTTTTTAATCCAGTTTGATAATAACTATTTAAGTATGCGTATTCTAATACATCATCAAAATCTTCACCATAAATGTCTGTATGTTTTTCTAAACAAATTTTATCTTGAGTAAGAGTTCCTGTTTTATCAGTACATAAAATATCCATTGCGCCAAAATTTTGTATAGCATCTAGTCTTTTTACAATAACCTTTCGTCTAGACATTGCTACAGCACCTTTAGCTAATGTAGAAGTAACTATCATTGGTAACATTTCAGGAGTTAAACCAACTGCTATAGCAATAGCAAATAATGCGGCACTTACCCAATCATGTTTTGTAATGCCATTTATTAATAAAACTATAGGTGCCATAACCATCATAAAATAAATTAAAAGCCAACTTACCCTATTTATACCTTTTTGAAATGAAGTTTCAACTGCATCTTGATGTATAATTTTATCAGCAAGAGCTCCAAATAAGGTTTTTTTACCTATTGCAATAACTATTGCTGTGGCTGCCCCACTAACTACATTGGTTCCCATAAAACCAATATTTTCTAATTGGCTAACATCACTTATATTTGAATTAGAACATTTATTAAATTTTTCGATTGGCAATGATTCCCCAGTTAATGCTGCTTGAGAAACGAACAGATCTTTTGCAGATAAAATTCTAATATCAGCAGGTATCATATCACCAGCTGATAAAGCTAATATATCTCCGGGAACTAATTCTTTAATAGGTACTTCTTTAGTATGACTATTTAAATGTAAATTTAATCTAACATTTCTTTCATGTTTTAAAATTTCTTCTTTTTTATTGGCATCATAACGAAAAACTGTAGCAGTAGTACTAACCATAGCTTTTAATTTATCAGCAGCATTATTAGATCTACGTTCTTGAACAAAACGTAATACCGTAGATACTACAACCATAGAACCAATTACGATTGTAGCTTTCATATCATCAGTTAAATAAGATATTGTTGCAAGTAATGTTAATAATAAATTAAAAGGATTTCTATAACTTAAAAATAAATGTTTATACCATGTTAATTTTTTCTCTTGTTCAATTTGATTAAGTCCAAATTTATGTTGCTTAATATCAACTGCCACATTACTTAAACCATGGCGATTGGAATCTAATTTTAAAAAAACTTCATCTTCATTTAAATTTGCAAAATCAATTAAATTTTTAGTAAGAAATGTAGGGGCATTTTTACTATTTACCCCATAGTTTTCATCTAGAAGGTTTGGGTCCCCTGAAAATTGGGTTCTTTTAAGAAACTGATTATCAAAAAAGGCAATAAGTTTATTTTTGAAAACTTCAAAAAAATGCATATAAGCACTCCCATTATATCTTTAACTTAGATTAACCTCGAATTTTAACTCATTGCTTCTTAATTATGTAGTTTTTAAATGCAGATGTTTTCTCTCTAGATAATTTAGGTAAATTATTTAATTCTTTATAACCTAATAACTCCCATGCAACATTATTTAATTTATTTCGCCAATAATGTTTTACTTTTAATAAAGTATTATCACGTTTAGGGTAAACTTGATTAGTTAATAAAACTATATAGCGGTTATATTCTCTACTAATCCATAATGAATTGCCCACAAATCCAGTATGACCAAATGCTTCACTATTAATATAATTTCCTGCTGAAAATTGTAAATTTGAAGAGTAGTTTTTATTTTTAATTGAAACAGTATCCCAGCCTAAAGCACGTGTGCTATTTTCAACAATTTGTGCCTTTTTAGCAAATTTTCCCGCTAACTTTTCTATACATTCAATAGAACTAGAGTTTTTTAACCATGATTGCGCATATTTAGCTATATCAGAGGCGTTACTAAAAACACCAGTATGCCCACAAGGAGTTTTTATTATTCTTGCACATTCATCATGTACTACTCCTTGTAATAACATACCGTTATTAGTAAATTCTGTAGGGACTATTTTACTTATAGAGCATTTTGGTTTATAAGTGGAGTTATACATTTTAAGAGGTGAAAAAATATGTTGTTCTACAAATTCATCAAGAAAAATCCCTGATATAGTTTCAATGATTTTACCTAACATTATAAAACCAATATCTGAATATAAGGTGTTGGTTTTAGGAGGAAATAATAGTTTACTAGAATAAATAAATTGCCATACCTTATCTTGAGTTATATCTTTATTATTTAATATTTCTAAAGGACAGCATGATATTAATCCACTACAATGTGCTAATAAATCAATAACTTCAATTTCGCATTTTTTAGAATCATTAATAAACCAAATATCAGGTAAATATTTCTTAATTGGATCATGTAAATTAAGTTGTTTATTATAGATTAAATACATTATTGCCGGAGTAGTTGCAATTACTTTAGTTAAAGAAGCTAAATCAAAATAATTATCAATTTGAGTTTTAGGGCTTGATAAATCATAAGTATGATTACCAAAAGCAAATTCTAAATCAATGCCTTTATTATCCCCGCTAATTAATACTCCTCCTGGGAAAGCCTTTTCTTCTATGGCATTTTGTGCTACTAAATTTAATAATTTAAGATCCATAAAATATATTAATACCTTTTAAATATTTTATCTTACATTTTTAAATAACTGAGTAATATTTTCTAAATTTTTACCGTTAGTATCCGGTAAAAATAAAATAGGAATTATTCCATAAATTAAACTAAATATAGCACAAGAAAAAAAGATAGCTCCCATGCCGTAAATAGAACCTAAATAAAGAAATAAAGAAGAAATTAAAAAACCAGCTAATGAATTTATAAAACCTGCAATTGCAATTCCTTGACTTCTAACTGGCATAGGTAAATATTCTGAAAACACTAGCCAAATTATTATACCCGGACCCACTGCATAAGCTGTAATAAAACACATCAATCCTATAATTAAAACTATAGAGGACTTTATTCCAGTAAAAAAGTTAAAAGCAATTATAGCATGAGATATAGCGATTAGAATTCCACAATATCCTAAAAGTAGATTACGAGGAAATTTATCTATAATTTTTAAACCTATGCCTGTGCCTAAAACATTTACTAACGTAATTCCTATGCTACCTAATAGTGCCGCATTTTTTGTAAATCCTGCTTGACTAATTAAAACTGTACTTGTTTGCAAAATAGCATTTATACCTGTTAATTGATGTAGACAGGTAATTATAATAACTAATAATAGAGGTTTAAAATATTTTAGCTGAAAAATATTTGCACTTTGCTCTAGAGCATGACTTTCTTGCCAAAATTTTATTATATTATTAATTTCTAAATATGGGTGCGTGATTTTTAATGCTTTTTTTGGTTCTTCAATAAATCCGTTCCTATAAAGCCATCGTGGAGAACAGGGTAAATTATATATAACTAAAATAAACATTATAGTTAAAAAAAATAAAACTATAAAACTAATTTTCCAGTTTATATAATATAGATACATACCAACAATATTAGCTAGTAATAATCCAACTGTGAAACTTAGTTGATATAAAGCAGTTAAACTGCCACGAGTTTTATCATTAGCAATTTCTACAATATATAAAGAAGTAGTAGCCATTAATAAACCACTACCTATCCCTTGAAAAAATCTACCTATTAAAATATAATTAATTGAATAAGAAATTATTATAAAAAACGAACCAATAGCAAAAATACATGAAGCAAATATTAAGGTTTTTCTTCTGCCATATATATCGTTTAAGAAAGCCATAAGAAATTTTGCTATCATTACTCCAGCAAAAACAAGACCAGCAAGAAAAGAAATTATTTTATCTGTTGCAACATATTGAGTTTTTATTAATGGTAGCGCACTTGCAATTATACTAATATTATAACCAAAAGTAATGCCACCTAAAATTATAAATATTATTAAAAGGTTATAATTAAAAACCATATTAAATTTATGCATAATATTAATAAGACCTCCTCAAATAGATCTTTAGTCATAATTTCATACGCTTGAATTTAAATTCAGGTATTGATTTTATTATAAGCATATTATAAGGCCAAAACCAAGGAGTATATTATATATTCTTGCGTTTATAAATTGCATTTACAATATCATTAGCAACTTTATCAGGTGTAGCCCACAATAGACCTTTTTTAAAATCTTTTGTCATTTTAGTATTAACAAAGCCGGGCATTATTGTCAATACATGTACATTATAAGGATACATTCTATTATTGGAGTACTGCTAAATTCCGGACACAGAGGTTTTCGCCAGAAAGTCATAAATTGTACCATTTTTAATAACCATATTTGTTAAATTTTTATTAATTAATTTGTCTCCATATTTCCTTTCAAATTGTTTTGGAGATAAATCTCCAAGTTTAGAATGAATACGTTCTTTATTATACCAAGTTTCAATATAATCAAATATGCCAAGCTGAGCATCTAATCGTGTTTTTAAGGTAGTATTATATACATACTCTTATATCTAAAACTTATACCCTACATAGGAGACTGTGCTTTTGAATTAGCTAAATTTTTGGGAATCAATACTGCATATGATTTACTTCCATTAAAAGAAAATTTTTCTCCTCAAAAATTAATTAATTATAATTTGCAGGAAAATCTTCATCAACATAATGATGGAAAAATAATTATAGACTATTCAAATTTTAAAGTAAAACAAGAAAAAAAGCATAATTCTCATATAATTGAAGAAACTGTTGATTTCACATATTACCCTTGGAGCTAATTTGATCGTGAAAATGCAACCCCAACAAAACAACTTATGCTCTCTGCAAAGAAAAAAATTGATGACAATAATTATAACTTCAAAAATGAAGTTGAGAATGATGAGACTAATTCTGAAATCGGAGAAATAACAATTGTCATAGATTAAACTTTATATTGCTTTATTTATATAAAGTTTAATGAGGTTAGTTGTTGAATCATCATGAAAAGATATGGTTTTAGTAGCAATGTCATGTAAAATAGTTTTTGTTAATTGTTTGCCCAATTCTACCCCCATTTGATCAAATGAATTAATATTCCAAATTACACCTTCAGTAAAGGTTTTATGTTCATATAAAGCAATTAACATGCCTAAGTAGTAGGGAGAAATTTCGGGCATAACTATCATATTAGTTGGACGATTACCCTTAAAAGTTTTATGTTTAGCTAAAAATTTAGCTTTTTCTTCATCAATACCATTAGCTATTAGTTCAACTAATGCTACTTCAAAAGATTTACCTGTTAAAAAAGCTTCTGATTGAGCAAAAGCATTAGCAATTAAGGCATCATTATGTTCCTTATCACTAAATTTGTCAGATAAAGAAATAATAATATCCATAGGAAAAATATTAGTGCCTTGATGGAGTAATTGATAATAGGCATGCTGAGCATTAATACCACTATCACCCCAAATTACTGGAGATGTTTTATAAGGTAATATATTTCCTTCTCTATCCACAGACTTGCCATTACTTTCCATCTCTAATTGTTGAACATATGCTGGGAATTTTGTTAATCTAGTATTATATGGAGAAATTACTTGGGTAGAATAATTAAAAAAGTTATTATACCAAATGCTAATTAAAGCCATAACAACAGGTAAATTTTTTCTAAAATCCTTAGTTTGTAAAAAATGCATATCCATATTATGTGCACCACTTTGCATTTCATGAAAGTTGTCAAAACCAATATAAAGAATAATAGATAAACCAATTGCTGAAAATAAACTATATCTTCCACCGACAAAATCCCAAAAGTAAAAAATATTTTCTCTATCTATACCAAAATCTTCAACTGCTTGCATATTAGTAGAAGCTGCAACAAAATGGTATTTTATATTTTTAATGTCTTTGGCTTGATTTAAAAACCATTTTCTAGCAGTTTGTGCATTAATCATTGTTTCTTGAGTTGTAAAAGTTTTCGATGCAATAATAAATAATGTGGTCTCAGGATTAAGCTCAGATAAAATATCATAAATTTGAAAACCATCTACACTTGAAATAAAATGAATATTTAAATTATTTTTTCGATATGGTTTTAATGCTTGACAAACTAAAGTTGGGCCTAGATCGGAGCCACCAATTCCAATATTAACTATATCTTTAATTGGTTTTTTAGTATAACCTAAGTGTTGATTATTATGAATTTTAAGAGAAAAATTTTTCATCTTTTCTAAAACAATATTTATATCTTTAGAAATATTAATATTATCAACATATATTTCTTTATTTTTGTCTCTTAATGCAACATGCAAAACAGCTCGATTTTCTGTATTATTGATTTGAATTATAATATTTTGGCAATTAATGATCTTACTATGAATATATTTGATTTATATGGTGATGAATTTTTGGATAAAAATTTTCTTTATGATTTTA
>CAYZUJ010000025.1:10964-19326 GCA_964481375.1 uncultured Neisseria sp.
GTATTATTGATTTTTTACCCTTGAAACATTGAGTCAATATGTTCTAATAACTTACATTCATTTGCTAATTTCACAAGAATATTTAGAGTTTCTTCTGTAATATTATTTTTAGAAAAATCAAAAACAAAATCATTTAATTTAAGATTAAATTTTTCAAAACGGTTTACATCATTTTTAAATAAATCTAATAATGAAGTTTGTTTCATTATTTGGTATTGTTGTTGTAAAAGCTGATATGGCTTGGTTAAAATCATGATATTAACTTTTTAAAAATTTATTTTTTAAGATTTTCTAATATATTTGGATTTTCTAAAGTTGAAGTATCTCCGGTAATATTTTCATTTTTTGCAATACTTCGTAATAATCGGCGCATAATTTTACCAGAACGGGTTTTAGGTAAATTATCTGTAAATCTAATTTCATCAGGTTTAGCAATTGGTCCAATTTTCTGTTTAACCCATTCTTGCAACTCTTTGGCTAAATTTATAGAGTCTTCTTTATTACAAATTGTAGCACCTTTGCAAACAACAAAAGCACAAATTGATTCCCCTTTTATTTCATCTGGCATACCAACTACCGCTGATTCTGCAATTTCAGGATGTGAATTTAATGAAGATTCAATTTCCATAGTACTTAACCTATGCCCTGAAACTTTAATAATATCATCAGTTCTACCTAAAATCCAAAAATATCCTTCTTTATCTTTACAAGCATAGTCTCCTGCCACATAATACTTACCCTGCATAATATTTTTAGGATAATAAGCTTCAAGATAACGATTTGAATTATTCCAAATATTACGCAACTGCATCGGAAAAGGTTTTTTTATGACTAAATAACCACCCTTATTATTTTTAACTTCATTTCCATGTTCATCTACAATATCAGCAAAAATACCAGGTATAGGAAAAGTACAAGAACCAGCTTTTAAATTGGCTATTCCTGGAATGGGAGAAAGCATAATACTACCAGTCTCAGTTTGCCACCATGTATCAACGATTGGACAATTTTTTTTACCAACTTTTTCATAATACCATAGCCAAGCTGCAGGATTAATCGGCTCTCCTACTGAACCTAGCAAACGTAGTGATGATAAATCAAATTTATTAGGTAAATTTGCATCAATTTTTATTAACGATCTTATAGCTGTTGGTGCAGTATAAAAAATTGAAACTTTATGCTTATCAATAATTTGCCAAAAACGAGATGCATCAGGATAAGTAGGAATGCCTTCATAAATAACTTGAGTTGCTCCTGTTGCTAACGGGCCATAACAGACATAAGTGTGACCAGTTATCCAGCCTACATCAGCGGTACACCAAAAAATATCTGATTCTTTAATATCAAATATCCATTGCATTGTTAATATACTACCTAGTAAATAACCAGCACTAGAATGCTGAACTCCTTTGGGTTTACCTGTAGAACCAGAAGTATACAATATAAATAAAGGATGTTCGCTCTCTAACATTTCCGGTGGACAATTATCTGATTGATTTGTAACTAGATCATGCCACCAAATATCACGGTCTTTTACTAAATCTATTTTATGGTCGATTTTATTATAAATGATAACCTTGAGAATAGTATTATTATCACCTAATAATTCGATAGCATTATCTACGCCATCTTTAAGAGGTATAATTTTACCACCACGCCTACTTGCATTTGAAGTTATTAAAAACTTTGCTCCTGCATCTATAATTCTATCAGAAACTGATTTAGCTGAAAAACCAGCGAATACTACAGAATGTATTGCACCAATTCTAGCACAGGATTGCATAGCAATAATAGCTTCAATACCATGCGGCATATAAATAATTACTCTATCGCCTTTTTTAATTCCTAAAGATTTTAGTCCATTAGCAAATTTACAAACTTTATAATAGAGCTCTCTATAACTTATTGTTTCTATTTTACCATCATCCGATTCAAATATTATTGCAGTTTTATTGGGTATTTTATCTAGATGTTTATCTAAACAGTTATATGATACGTTTAAAATTCCGCCTTCAAACCATTTATAAAATGGTGCTTTTTCGTCATCAAGTGCTTTAGTAAAATTTTTTTGCCAGCTAATTTTTTCTTTTGCTAAATCTGCCCAAAATTTAGAATAATCACTTTGCGCTTTTTCTATTAAAACAGCATATTCTTTACTATTTAAATTTGCTTGGTCTTTAAATTTTTCTAAAGGTTTATATGTATTACTCATTATGTCTCTTTATTAATACTTATTCTGTAAATCCTTCGGTAGTAATTTCATTATCAAGTGCAATATATTCATCATTAAGATTTTCAAAATAGCGTATAGTTTTTAGCTTTAAATTATAAGCGGCATATTCATCACAAAGCATTAATGCTTTTTTATGAAACTGTAAAGAAGTTGCCGGACATAAACTTGATATTCCCCCTTCAATTGTTTGTGCTACTGCATTTGATTTATTTAATCCTTTAGCTAAAATTACAATTTCCTGACATTCAAGAATAGTTTGAATTCCCATAGTTAATACTACGGTCGGCGTATTTTCTATGCTATGTTCAAAGAATCTAGAATTTGCTAAAATTGTACTATAATTTAAAGTTTTAACTCTAGTTCTAGAACTTAAAGATGATCCTGGTTCATTAAACGCTATATGACCATCTTCGCCAATGCCACCAATTAATAAATGAATACCACCTAAAGTTTTAATATTTTCTTCAAATACTTTGCATTCATAATCCAAATAAGTTGCATTACCATTTAGCATGTGTATATTTTTTGGATTTATATCAACATGTTTAAAAAAATGACTATGCATATAATTTTTAAAAGATTGAGGATGATCATCTGGTAAACCTACATAATCATCCATATTAAACGTTACAACATTTTTAAAACTAATCAATTTTTTTTTATATAAATTGATTAACTCCTTGTACATATCAAATGGAGTAGATCCTGTAGGCAGCCCTAAAACAAATGGGTTAGATTCTGTAGGTTTAAATTCAGTAATTTTTTTATATACATAATAGGCTGCCCATTTTCCTAAATTATGTTTTGAAATTAATAAACGCACAATAAAATCTCCAATTTAAAAATATTTTAAATTTACTCTTTTACCCCCAAATTTCGTGATTTTACTCCTTGTAGCAAATGATTTTCTATTGTTTCTAAAGAAATCCCTTTAGTTTCTGGTAAGTATTTAATACAATACCAAAAACTTATTAAACAAACAACTGCAAAAAATGCAAAAATAATATTAATTCCAAATATGTTTAATAAAACTGGAAAAGAGAAAGAAACCATAATATTGAAAATCCAATTAGCAGTAGCACCGATTGCAGCTCCTTCACCACGTACACTTAAGGGGAAAATTTCTGAAATAATTAACCAGCCAAATAACCCAGTAGAAATAGCAAAGGCAAAAATATAAGTCAAAATAGAACCAACCCCTATCATAGATTCTACATTAGACATGTTTTCATGAAAAGTTAAAGCAACCATCGCTAGTGCAACTGCCATTAATAAACTACCGCCAATCATTAATGGCCTTCTTCCTAGTTTATCTAATAATAATAAACCAATAATAGTTGATATTAAATTTACTAACCCCACTAATATAGTACTAAGAAAAGAGTTATTTATTCCTAATCCTGCATACAAGAAAATTTTAGGTGCATAATATATTATGGCATTTATTCCGCTTAATTGTTGAAAAAACATAATTATTATAGCAATAGCTATAATTGGAAGATTTTTTTTATTAAATAATTCATTCCAATTTGATTTATTATGCTCTAAGTTAAGAGTAGCCTTTATTTCTTCAAGCTCATTTTGAAATTTATTGCCACGTAATTTTCTTAATGATTTGATAGCAGCTTCCTCTTTTCCTTGCGATAATAGCCACCTCGGACTATCAGGCATAAAAAATAAGCCAATTAATAAAATTATAGCAGGTATTGTTCCATATAAAAACATTTCTCTCCATGGGTTAGTTGAAGTTGCTAAATAATAGTTAACTATATAAGTTAACAAAATACCAATAACTATAGCTAACTGGAAAAAAGATACTAATCTACCTCTTAAATGAGAAGGTGCAATTTCAGAAATATAATTGGGTGCTGCAAATGAGGCAATACCTATAGATAATCCTAGTATAAAGCGATAAATGTATAATTCATTTATTGTTGAACTTTTTGCTAAACCATATGTTCCAAGAATAAAAAGTACTCCTGTTATAATAAGTAATTTTTTTCTTCCTACTTTATCAGCAATTTTAGAAACTCCAAGAGCACCAATGGCTGCCCCAAATAGTAATATACTAACAATAATTCCTTCTTGGTTGGGGTTAATTACAAAATCTTTTTTTAAAAAAATCAATGCTCCTGAAATAACTCCCGTATCATACCCAAATAGAATTCCCGACATTCCTGCAATAATCGAAGCAAATATAACATATAAAAAAGAATGTTGTGATTTAATTATTTGATTGGCCATAATGTTGCTAAATCTCCATAAAAAATAAGATTTTAATATTATTTAAACATGACTATTGTAGCAGAATAGTGCTATTAATGATATATGCAGTGCAAAAAATAAATTGTTAACAAATTATTTTTTTAAAACTAAAGGTTGAAAATTTCTAAGAAATTCAAAAGTATTAACTACTTCTGAATATGTGGGACTCCAAAATATAACACTACATGCAATATCAAGCAAGTTCTTAGGGGTAGATAAATTTTCTTTTATCTTAGCAAACTCAATAAATTCATGGTCAATATCAATATGTGGTTTTATTATTTCAACAATTTGCCCTTCTATGTTGGGAAAATTTAAAAAACCTACAAAAACTTTACTATCTATAATTTTCAACTGATTAATTAACCCTAATTGAATAAGGATATTAATTTCTTCGATATTGATTCCAAAAGATTTTTCATATACCCTTGTAAGAAGAGCTCCGCCACTCCTTGCTGCAATTTCTAGAAACACAAGCTCATTAGATCCTTTTTCTAAAAAAGCTTCTAAATGATAAACACCTGCTTTACAATTTAATTTTTTAAAAACTTTTTGACAAAATAATTCTAAATCATTAAATAATTTTTGATCTTTAATGGGAATACTACCTACTGGTTTACCTTCAAAAAACCTAGCTAAAGCATAGCTACATTTACCCACCATAAAAAATTCAAGATTTCCCTTTATAATTATTGCATCACAATGAAATAGTTCACCATCAATGAATTCATCAACTTCAAATTCATAAGGGATATTTATTAGTTTTTCTGTTACATTATATAAAACATCTTTATTAGGAATGTAGTGAGTTTCAATACTACTAACAAGGTCAATTGGCTTTATAAACATAGGAAAATTTAACATATTAATGAGATTATTTAAATAAACCTCTTTATCCTTTAAATATTCAATTTTATCAAATTTAGAAAATTGAGGAATTCTAACTATATTTTCTAATTTTTCTTTAGAAATTACTTTATTTACAAAAGGTAATAATTCATTTAAAAGAGGCCCATTAATTTTATATTTTTCACGCAAATAACTACAAGTTAAATGGGTACTATCTTCATTGGAAATTAATACAATATTAGAGGCACCATATATTTTTACACAATTTTTTACTATATTTTCTACTTCAGTTAAATCAATAGATTGAAAGTTTCTACTAATTTTATATATTTCATCAAAACAGTCTCTATTCTTCTCACTTAATCTATTTAGGCAATATTGACTTGCAATAAGAATCATTTTTTTTGCATGAGGAATTTTTGAAATATCACACTTAATATAAATAACATTATATAAAAAAATATATATCATACTAATTACCTGGTTGAGTTTTCACTTATGAGTTTTGCTATAGAGTCTAGATTGTTTAATATAATATCGCGTTGGCTTTGATCAACTTTATCAGAAGATTTCATAAGGTTTATTAAACTAGTAACTTTAGAATTTATAGTGGAAAATTTATCTAAATTAGATTTAATAGTTTTTTCTTTTTCTTTTAATAAGGCTTGTTTTTCATTTTCAAAATCTGTAATATCTATAGCAAAGCCTAACATACCAATTACATCGCCATTACTATTTAAAATAGGTTGTTTCTGAGAAATAAAGAACCTATCACCTTTAATATTCTTAAAATTTTCTTCAATTCGTAAAAGTTTTTTTTCTCTCATTACCTGATTATCTATATCTTCAATTTTTTGAGCGGCTGCTTGATCTTCAAGTATTTGAAAGATAGTCTTTCCTATAAATTCTGTTGGGCTTGAAAAACCAAAATTAACTGCTTGATTCCAATTTCCTCCTTGATATACCCCATTAATATCTTTCCAAAATATATAAGGCATTACGTTTATTAACATTTGAAAAATTCTAGTAGAGTTTTGCTGAGGTAATTTTAAATTCATTAAATAATATCCTTAAATAAATATTTTAAACATTTAGTTATTTTTACATATTTTTGCAAATTAATCAATAAAGCAAAATAGCCAGTTATTTTGTCTAACAGGAAGCCACGGCAACAAAATAAATAGCAAAGATTATAACAGATTATTAAAACTTTTGGTATATTTTATGATAGAAGTTATATGAGTATTTTTATTGCTTTTATGCTATTAAAATAAATATTAAAGATTTTAGTATTTTAATCCAACTGACAGCATGCCTCCAAATGTATTTTGATTTAAATTATAATATATGTTATTTATTGCATTAGTAGAACTGCCTGAACTAGGCATAATTTGATCATAATAAGTATTAAAACCTAAAATTAATGAATCATATAAATTCAATTTTGCACCAATAGTAGAAGTACTTCGCCACGTTCCTAAACCTAATTGAGAGCTATCGAACATATTTGCTAATAATTGACTAAAATATATTTGAATTTTATCATTCACTAAATATTCTAATTGAACACCACCACCATATTGAATATACATGTCACGTGATAATTGATAAAGTAATGTTGAATTTTGAGAAATTGTATATGTATTAATATTCATTATTAAACCTGAATTAACATAAGGAATAATTTGTAAATAGTTATTAACCAAGGGAAATGCATAACCTAAAGAAACAGTTGCATTACCGGGAAAAGTTAAAAAAGTAGGAGCATAATTATTTAATTTAGAGGGTGAAATATTAGCTTGAGTAATACTGTTAATTAATTGAGCGTCAATAAATAGCCATAATCCATAATCCCATAGATGAGTAACATTTAAATCAACATAGTTTGTAGTAGTGCCTATTTTGTTTTGAGTTGGGTTATTTGAATTGTATGATGATGAAGTAGTAAATCCTAAGCCTAATAAATACATATTATCAAAATCGAGAAATTTTTCTCCGACAAAATTGCCATCTAAAATATTAGGGTGTAAATTTTTTGCATCATATGCGTAAGCAATTGATAACAATCCACCAAAAGTACTTTGATTTATATTTCTATATGTATAAGAAATAGGGTTATAACCTGTATTTGAATCTAAAATATTTATTTGATTATAAAAACCCTCTAAACCTAGTTGAAAACTATCAGTTAAATTAAATTTTGCTCCAATTACTGACGTTAGATTTAATGCACTTAAATCAATATTGCCTTTACTTCTATCATTTAAGTAACCTATTAATTGATCAAAGTATAATAAAATGCCATTATTAATCATATATTCAATTCTGCCACCGCCTCCAAATAAATAATAAAAGCTATTATTAAAACCAGCAGCAATAATTGATACTCCATTATAATTTAACTGTTTACCTATAGCCAAGTATGGAGTTAATTGTAATTGTTGATTTAATAAAGGAAATGAATAACCAGTTTTAAGAGTTAAAGCCGCAGGTAATCCTAAACTTTGAATATTATTAGCGAAATTATTTATATTTGATATAGTAGAACTAAATACAAATAAACCATTAATATCAAACCATATACCATTATTAAACAATTTTTCAATATTTAAATTAAATGAATTATTATTAATAGTCTGTTGCAAATTCATATTTGCTTTATTGTATAAGGTGCTTGAACTATAACTATAGCCTATTGAAACTTTATTGTCAAATCTTCGAAATTTATCATTTTCAAAAGCAAAAGTAGTAGAAATTATACTAATTAGAAAAACAAATAACTTTTTATTCATTAAGATTCAGCACCATTTTTATAATAATTTTTAATTTTATTATCTGAATTGTATTGATAATAATATATTTTATAAATATATTTATATTCTTATTTTAAGAAAGTTGATTATTATACCAAATATGATTATATTTTTATTTAATAATAAAATATAAATTTTCATAATGAGTAAATTAATATAAAAAAAAGCATTTTATATGATGTATTTTTAAGATATAATTAGG
>CAYZUJ010000026.1:0-14294 GCA_964481375.1 uncultured Neisseria sp.
CCTCCTGTTAAAATACATTGTTCCGTGCTTGCCGAGGATGCAATAAAAGCTGCGATTAATGATTTTAAAAATAAACAAAAAGTGAGTTAGAAATATGGCAATTACTGCTACAGAAATAGCTGCTAAACGAGTTAAAGATTATATACTTAACCGTGGTAAAGGAATTGGCTTACGTTTAGGCGTTAAAACTACGGGTTGCTCGGGTTTAGCCTATAAATTAGAATTTGTAGATGCAAAAAATATAGATGATGAAGAGTTTGAATCTAATGGCATTTTAATTTTTGTAGATAAAAAAAGCCTGCAATATCTTGATGGTACAGAATTAGATTATACTAAAGATGGTTTTCAAGAAGGGTTTAAATTTACTAATCCAAATGTGAAAGGTGAATGTGGCTGTGGTGAAAGTTTTACCATTTAAATTATCTATCAAATATGAGGCTCACCATAAAAAATCAAGAATCTCAGCATATTCTTAATCAAAACTGTTTTGAAGTATTTGGTTTTAAGGAAAGCTTTTTAATTAATACTGAAACCTTGCGTGAAGCTTATCTAAAATTACAAAAACAATTTCATCCTGATTATTGTATATCTGATAAAAATTTAACTATCAATAAAGATATCACTTTAGCTATATCTAGCCATATAAATAATGCTTATAAAACCTTACTTAATCCTTTATCAAGAGCAATTTTACTGCTTAATTTACATGATATTACATATAGCCTTAATAATGATAATTCAATTTCTGAAACATTTATTATAGAACAAATGGAAATACATGAAGAAATTGAAGATGCAAAAATAGCTAAGAATCTAGTAGCTTTAGAAAATATTGAGCAAAAAATTAAAACTAAAAAAAATATTATTATAGATAATTTAAATATTGCTTTTACACATATTTCTAAACAAAATAATGGTAATGATTACCAAGAAATTAGAAAATTAATTAAACAATTAGCTTTTTATGATAAATTAGAACATTTAGTAAATAATAGTATACACGATATAATATAAAATCAAGGATGTGAAAATGGCTCTATTACAAATTTCTGAACCTGATATTAATAATAAACCTCCTAAAAAAAATATTGCCATCGGCATTGACCTTGGCACAACTAATTCTTTAGTAGCTACTGTTAAAAATAAAGAAGCTGTTGTGTTAGCCAATGAAACTAATGATTTATTAACACCTTCAGTAGTTCATTATGATAAAAATAAAACCATAACTGTAGGAAAAAATGCATTATCACAAAGAGTAATTGACCCTGAAAATACAATTGTATCAATAAAGCGTTTTATGGGAAAATCATCGCTTGATATTGATACTTCAAAATATCCCTATAAATTTTCTGATAATAATAAGTTAATTGAAATTAAAACTAATCAAGGCAATAAAAATCCAATTGATGTATCTAGCGAAATACTAAAATATCTTAAAAATATTGCTATTAATAATTTAGGTGAAAGCCCAAGCGGTGCAGTTATTACTGTTCCTGCGTATTTAGATGATGCTGGACGTCAAGCAACAAAACATGCTGCTCAATTAGCGGGCTTAAAAGTTCTTCGCCTCCTTAATGAACCTACAGCTGCAGCAATCGCTTATGGTTTAGATAGTAAAAATGAAGGTAAATTTTTAGTTTATGATTTAGGCGGTGGCACTCTAGATGTATCAATTCTAAATCTTTATAAGGGGGTTTTTGAAGTTTTAGCTGTAAGTGGTAATTCTAATTTAGGTGGAGATGATTTTGATTACCTTGTTTATAATCATATTTTAAAAAAATCTAAAATAAATAAAACAATTTCAAAAAAAGATAAGGCACAATTACTAAATATTGCCAAATTTGTAAAAGAACAACTAAGTTTTCAAGAAGAAATTGAAATTAATACTTCTTTATCAAATGGATTATTAATTAAAACTATTATAACTCAAAAAGAATTTTTTGAAATAAGTCACCATTTAGTAGCTAGTGCATTATTACCTATAAAAAAAGCTATTCGCGATGCTCAATTAAATTTAGAGCAAATCGATGAAATTATTATGGTAGGTGGCTCTAGTAGAATGCCAAATATTCGTCATGCAGTAGAAAAACTTTTTCATAAACCACTACATACTGAAATTGATCCTGATAAAGTTGTTGCTATTGGTGCGGCAATACAAGCGGATATTTTAGCTGGTAATAGAAGAGATGATTGGTTATTATTGGATGTAACCCCCTTGTCATTAGGAATTGAAACCATGGGAGGGCTAGTAGAAAAAATAATTCCTCGAAATTCAACTATTCCTATAACACGAGCACAAGATTTCACAACTTATAAAGATGGTCAAACAGCAATGTCTATTCATGTATTACAAGGTGAAAGGGAAATGGTTTCAGATTGCCGTAGTCTTGCTAAATTTGCCCTTAATGGTATCCCCCCATTAGCCGCTGGCATTGCAAAAATCCGCATTACTTTTCAGATTGATGCTGATGGCTTGCTTTCTGTTAGTGCCCAAGAAACTACTACAGGCGTTATAAGCTCTATAGAAGTAAAACCAAGCTTTGGTTTAAATAATGAACAAATATCAAATATGCTACAATCTTCAATAACTCATGCTAAAGATGATATATTAATTCGACAACTGTCAGAATCTATTATAAAGGCAAAAGATTTAATAAAGGCAATCTCAAAAGCTATAAATGAAGACAGTGCTTTATTATCAGAGAATGAGATAACTAAAATCGAAAATAAACTTTCTGAATTAAAAGTAACGATAATCAAAGATTTAGAAATAAAAATAAAAACTGAATTAATTAACAATCTTAGTAATGAATTAAATAGTTTAACCCAAGATTTTGCCGATAAACGAATGAGTAAAGCACTTTTATATACAAGCATTAATAATGAAAATAGTTAATATTAATATTCCTATATTCTTATTTTTCTAATAAATTCATCAAATCATAGCATAGTTCTTTACAACCTTCGCCATTTATACCAGAAATCACAAAAATTTTGCTAAAATCAGTATTTGTAGAATACTTTTTAAATTCAATAATAAAATTATCAACATATTTATTACGTTCTTCAATAGGTATTAAATCAATCTTATTAATTACTAGATATCTAGGCTTATTATAAAGATCTTCATCATATTTTTTTAATTCTTGAGTAATTGCTACTGCACTAGTTACTACATTAATTGATTCATCAATAGGAAAAATATCTACTAAATGTAATAATACCTTTGTTCTTTGTAAATGGCGTAAAAATTTAAAACCTAATCCAACTCCCTCGGAGGCTCCTTCTATTAACCCTGGAATATCTGCAATCACAAAACTTCTAGCATTATCTACCCTAACTACTCCTAAATTAGGGTGCAATGTAGTAAATGGATAGTCAGCTACTCTTGGCCTTGCTGCTGATACTGCACGAATAAAAGTAGATTTTCCGGCATTTGGTAACCCCAATAACCCTACATCTGCTAATACTTTTAACTCTAACTTTAAAGTCTTATGTTCGCCTTTTTCTCCCAGTGTAGTTTTTCTCGGAGCCCTATTAGTTGAAGATTTAAAATGTAAGTTACCCAAACCACCCTTACCACCTTTAGCTACTATATATTCTTGATTATGTGAGTCCATATCAATTAACGTTACCCCCGATTCATAATCTATTATTACCGTACCAACAGGAACTCTTAAATAAATATCTTCTCCACCATGCCCATAACGGTCAGCTCCCCGACCATTCTCTCCTTTTTTAGCAACATATTTTTTAACAAACCTATAATCCACTAAGGTATTAATATTTTCATCTGCAACTAAAATAATACTACCGCCCCTACCTCCGTCTCCTCCATCAGGACCCCCTCTTTCAATAAACTTTTCTCGTCTAAATGATGCTGAGCCATTACCACCATCACCTGCAATAACTTCAATTTTAGCTTCATCAATAAACTTCATAATAAAAAATACCTAAAAAAAAGCCCTACTATTTTAATTAGCAGGGCATAAAGTCAAAAGTTATTATTAAGCATAATATAAATTATGCAGGAACAATACTTACTATACTACGTTTAAATTCACCACCAACTGAAAACTGAACAATACCAGTTTCTTTTGCATATAATGTATGATCTTTACCAATACCAACATTTTTTCCAGGATGAAACTTTGTTCCACGTTGTCTTACTATTATGCTACCAGCACCCGCTAATTCACCACCAAATACTTTAACACCTAACATTTTAGGATTGGAGTCGCGACCATTTCTGGAACTACCACCGGCCTTTTTCGTTGCCATTTTTTACTTCCTTTTATTACTTATTAATTGCATCAATCTGGATTTCAGTATAATTCTGACGGTGCCCTTGATGCTTTTGATAATGTTTACGTCTACGTAATTTAAAAATACGTATTTTCTTATGCCGGCCTTCTGTTAATACTAAGGCAGAAACGCTAGCGCCATCTACTACTGGATTACCCACAACTATATTATCACCGTCAGCTACCATCAATACTTCGGGAATAGTGATTTTGCTGCCAATGTCTGCTGGTATCGCTTCTATTTTTAATTTATCGCCAACAGCAACTTTATATTGTTTGCCGCCAGTTTTTATTACCGCATACATCGAAAAACTCCTAATTAAAAGACCTTAATTTTATATTTAAAAATATTATACTTAATACAATAAGGGGGCAATTCTAACATAAATTAACATATTTTGTCAATTTGGATTTAATGAGCTTGGCTTTGAAGTATTACGGTCTGCTTTACTAATTACAACTTGAAAAATATCGCTTTTAGGTTTGTAATTATTTTGTAGCCAAAGAGTATTACCATTAGGTGCGTAACCAAAAACTCCATCTATTCTTAATGAAGAAATACCAACTGCATTAATTGTGTTATTTTGAGGAGAATAAATAAAACCACCCTTACTTTTTCCACCAACTAAATTAATATATGCAGTACCTAGACCTGAAGGCTCAATATCATTACATAATGCAATAGATTTAATTAAAGCCACTTTAGTCTGGATTTTTGGAACCTCAAAAGAAGTTACTTCATTATTATGCTTATGAAAACCAGCTTCTACTTTTATTACTTCACTAGAATAATTTACCACTTGAAATTCACAATCAGCATAACAAGTAACATATATTAGCAATATACATATTTTTTTTATCATTGTTCTTCTTGAAAAAATTTTTCTATAATTATAAAATGTTCTTCACTACACAAAAAAGGCGAATGCCCTGTGTTTGGCACTTCTAAAACTTGAAGAGAACTTTTTATTTGTTTCATTTTATCTATAGTTTCAGGGATAAGTATATCTGACTTTGTCCCATGTATTACTAATGCAGGTATATTAACTTTTTCCCAAATATCCCATAATTTTATATTTTCATTAGAAGAGATATTAGGGGCTAGTGATTTTGATAAGTTTAAATCTCGTTTTAATTCATACTTTCCATTAGCATTTTTTTGAAATGAATTTTGCACAATAAAATTAAAAACTTCTGGATCTAAGGCTACACACTCTTGGCTTATACTTAATAAATACTCACTTGCTTCTTTCATAGTATTAAACTCTAATTGGATTGACGTATAAGCACCAATACGCTCTAACCCTCTCTTATCTATCTCTGCCCCAATATCATTCATAACTAATTTTTGTATTGGATGATTAAAATTTGAAGCAATTAACATTCCTATCAAACCACCTAAAGAAGTGCCTATAAAATGAATATTCGACAAATCCAAAGTCTGAATTAAACGGAATATATCGCCTACATAAAAAGGAATATTATAACCGTCTGAATTAGATAAATAATCGCTATTGCCCCTGCCTACTAAGTCTGGAGCAATAACATAATAACCTCTTGCTGCAAAATATTGACCAATAAAATCCCAGTCACGGCTATTTCTATTTAAGCCATGTAAACATAAAAGAGTTTTATTAACATTCTCCTGATTACCCCAAGCTGTATAAAACATTCTATATTCTTCAGCATCATTTTTGCATTTTAAATAATTAACTTGGGGAAAAAATTTCATAAAACATCCTTTTAAAATAAATTTTATTTACTCCATGTATCCCTTAAACTAACTATTTTATTAAAAACAAATTTGCTATTATTTTTATCCGAATCAAAACTATCGATAGCAAAATAACCTAACCTTTCAAACTGAAAGCGGGTTTCATTAACCATTAAGGCAATTGCTGGTTCTATATAAGCATTAATTACTTTTAAAGAATCTGGGTTTATAAATTGCTTAAAATCATGCCCTACTGAGTCAGGCATTGCTTCTGTAAATAACCTATCATATAATCTAACTTCAATATCTATAGCTTTTTCAATACTTACCCAATGAATTACCCCTTTAACTTTACGCCCTTCTGGATTTTTTCCTAAAGTTTCTTTATCCAGGCTACAATGTAATTCAATTATATTACCTTTATCATCTTTAATCGCTTGATCACATTTTATAATATAACTGTGTCTTAACCTAACTTCACCCCCCAAAGTTAAACGTTGATAACCTTTTATTGGATCTTCCATAAAATCGTCTTCTTCAATATAAATTTCCCTAGTTAATTCTACCAATCTTTCGCCAAATTCAGGTCTTTGTGGGTGAAAAGAAGAGTTTCTACTATTTATTTGCTCTGTAAAATTTGTCAAAACTATTTTTATTGGTTTTAATACTGCCATTATCCTTGGAGTATTAGCTTCTAACTCTTCACGAATAGAGTTCTCTAAAAGCGAAATATCTACATTATTAGGAGACTTTGATACTCCACAACGCTGTATGAATAACTTTATACCACTAGGCGTATACCCTCTTCTTTGCATACCAGAAATAGTAGGCATCCGTGGATCATCCCAACCTGAAACAAAACCATTAACAACTAATTCATTAAGTTTTCGTTTACTAGTTACTGTATATTGTAACTCTAAACGAGAAAATTCAATTTGGCGCGGATGACAGGCTAATAACTTAGCTCTAACTAAATGCTCAATTACCCAATCATATAATGGTCTATGGTTTTCAAATTCTAATGAACAACAGGAATGAGTAATTTTTTCTAGCGCATCAGAAATACAATGAGTATAATCATACATAGGATAAATACACCATTTATCCCCTGTTCGTATATGATGTGCTCTTTTTATACGATAAATTATAGGATCGCGCATATTAATGTTAGGTGAACTCATATCAATTTTTAAGCGTAGAGTCTTGCTACCATCTGCAAATTCACCTTTATACATACGTTGAAATAAATCTAAATTTTCATCTACAGTTCTTTCTCTATAAGGACTGTTTGTTCCGGCTTCAGTTAATGTACCTCTATACTCGCGTAACTCTTCAAATGTTAAATCACAAACATAAGCTAAACTATTTTTTATAAAAAACTGAGCAAATTCAAAAAGCTTATCAAAATAATCAGATGCATATTTTACTTCACCATCCCACATAAAACCTAGCCAACGAATATTATCTATGATACTTTGCACATATTCATTACTTTCTTTTTCCGGATTTGTATCATCAAATCTTAAATTACATTTCCCGCTAAATTCTTGACTTAAGCCAAAATTAAGACATATTGCTTTTGCATGTCCAATATGTAAATATCCATTTGGTTCTGGAGGAAACCTCATAACAATTGAGGTATGCTTTCCTAATTTTAAATCTTCTTCTATTATATTACGGATAAAATTTTGCGCTACAACCGGACTTTCTACCATCTTTTTAATTCCCTATCTGCATATATTCTTTTAAATAAATTTTCCTGATTTTAATAGCCAATAAAAGGTTATAATAACTCACTAAATACCCTTGATTTTAACATAAAACGAAAGTAATTTATGAAATTAGCTTTTATGTCTGATTTGCATTTATCTTTTAATACTAAAGAAAGTAATCAATTATTTTTTGACTTGCTAAAAAAATTACAAAATGAAATTGATGCATTATATATCTTAGGAGATTTTTTTGACTATTGGCTTGGCGATGATGATAACAATGACTTTATTGAATCTATAAAAAATGCCTTTTCTAATTTTACTAAAATTAAACCAATTTATTTTATTGTAGGTAATCACGATTTTGCAATCGGTAAAATTTTTGCTCAAGAAACAGGTATTACTCTTTTAAAAGACTGTTCAGTAATTACAATAAATAATAAAAGAATTCTTCTTGCTCATGGTGATGCATTTTGCACCCTAGATAAAACTTATCAAAAAATGAAAATGATTCTTACTAATTCCTTAACTTTATTCATACTTCGTAGAACTTCCTTAAAATTTCGTCATAATCTTAAAGAGAAGTTATCTCATAATGCATCTAAATCTTTTAATACTAAAACAAAAGAAACATACCATATAGTTGATAATACTATTATAAAATATGCTAAAAAATATAATGTTAAAACTGTAATTCATGGCCATACCCATAACCCCGGAATTTATAAAATAAACTCTACATATGGTATAATAGAGCGTGTGGAAATCCCAGATTGGAGTGACCATACCCCAGGAGGCTATGTTACCTTCGAAAACAACAAATTTGAAATAAATGTACCTAAATAGTTGAAAATAAGTTATAATAAATGTCTCGTATAAATAATATGAGCTTAAACAAAGGAAGTGAGATTTATGAATTTTATTAGTTTTATATCGCACGGTTTAATAGATTTACCTTGGTGGGGATATTTATTATATACGTTTATAGTAACACATATTACAATTTTATCAATTACTATATATTTACATCGCCATCAGGCACATCGAGCATTAGAGTTACACCCTATTATTAGTCATTTTTTCCGTTTTTGGTTATGGATGACTACAGGAATGGTAACAAAAGAATGGGCAGCAATCCATCGTAAGCATCATGCTTTTTCAGATAAAGAAGGAGACCCGCATTCTCCTCTAATATTCGGTATTAAAAAGGTTTTAACAGAAGGTGCAGAATTATATCAAATTGAAAGTAAAAACCTTGAAACTTTAAAAAAATACGGTTATGGAACCCCTGATGATTGGATGGAAAAAAATGTCTATACTAAATATCATAAACTTGGAGTTTCATTAATGTTAATTATTAACATTATTTTATTTGGTCCAATTGGATTAACAATTTGGGCAATACAAATGATGTGGACACCAATTAACGCAGCCGGTATTATTAATGGTATAGGCCATTTTTGGGGTTATCGTAACTTTCATAATACTGATAATGCAAGAAACATAATTCCTTTTGGGATTTTAATCGGTGGTGAAGAATTACATAATAACCATCATACTTTTGCAACAAGTGCAAAATTATCTTCAAAATGGTATGAGTTTGATTTAGGTTGGGCTTGGATAAAATTATTTTCCTATTTAGGTCTAGCTAAGGTTAAAAAAACAATACCAGTTTTAGGCATAGCAAAAACACCAAAAGCAATGCCAGATGTTCAAACCTTAGAAGCTATCGTTAGTAATAGGTATAATTTGGTTGTTCGTTACGTTACAATTTTGAAACAAGATTGTAAAAAAGAGCTTAAAACTCTTAAATCAAGTTTACGTGATAGTATTAATTGGACTAAATTAAAAAATATTTTAGCTAAAGATCATGAAAATTTGACAACTGAAGAAAAAACTATTTTAGAAAATGTGTCTGAAAATAGTCAGAAGTTGCGTAAAATTTTCTCAATGCGTGCTGAACTTACAACACTATGGCAACGTTCAAGTTTAACTAAAGAAGAGTTAATTACTTCTTTACAAAACTGGTGTAAAAAAGCAGAAGCTAGTGGAATTGAAAAATTACAACATTTTTCAATTCGATTAAGAGCATGTTACTAAAATTAGCTTTTTAAATAAACCCCGAATTTTTCGGGGTTTTTCTTATCAATTTACAATTTTACAAAAATTACGCTCAGCTTTAATAATCATCCCTGGAAACTTCTTTAATACTTCATTACGCATAGTGTCTGCAAATTCCAGCAAATATTTATCAAATATTTGTTGATCTGCACATTTATATCGAGCTATAATCTCGTTTTTTTCAATATCACTTTCTAAACTATAATTAAGAAAACAGCCAGTATTAACCACATCTGGCAAATGCTCTTCATGCAAATATTTTATAAATAATTCTTTTGAATGTTCATTAACTAATAGTTTTACCGTATATATAAACACTTTAAATACTCCTCTTCAAAATTTAATAAATCCTATAATAAAATATTAGTCAAATATTGTATAATAGAGCTGATTAAATATAAAACAATAATATTGTGCTTTTTCAATGATATAATACTTGCCTAAATTTTATGTTTAAGGTTAAAAAGATGTCTCACATAAATGTACCTACAGATGGTCAAATAATTAATGATGTTAAAAATATTCCTAATAACCCAATAATTCCTTTTATTGAAGGAGATGGGATTGGTGTTGATATTACTCCTGTTATGATTAAAGTTGTTAATGCTGCAATAAAGAAAGCCTATAATAATCATAAACAAATTCATTGGCTTGAAGTATTTGCTGGAGAAAAAGCAACTACCGTATATGGAAAAAGCCAATATCTTCCTTCAGAAACTATGGAAGCCCTCAGAAAATATAAAATTGCCATAAAAGGTCCTATGGGGACCCCAGTTGGTGGCGGAATTCGTTCTTTAAATGTAGCTCTTCGTCAAGAATTAGACCTTTATGTTTGCTTACGTCCAGTTAGGTATTTTAATGGGGTTCCAAGTCCTCTAAAAAATCCTGAATTAACTGATATGGTTATTTTTCGTGAAAATACTGAAGATATTTATGCTGGAATTGAATGGGATGAAGGAACTCCTGAATGTAAAAAAGTTATTCATTTTTTACAACATGATATGAATGTTACAAAAATACGCTTTCCTAATACTTCTTCAATTGGTATAAAACCAGTATCAATTGAAGGTACACAAAGATTAGTACAAAATGCTATTCAATATGCGATAGATAATAATCGTAAATCTGTTACTTTAGTCCATAAAGGTAATATTATGAAATTTACCGAAGGTGGCTTTAGAACATGGGGATACGAAGTTGCTAAGCAAAAATTTGGTGGAGTAGAGATTGATGGCGGACCTTGGTTAAAACTACCTAACGGTATAATAATTAAAGATGTAATTGCCGATGCATTTTTACAACAAATCTTACTTAGACCTGAAGAATACGATGTTGTTGCTACATTAAACTTAAACGGTGATTATATTTCGGATGCATTAGCTGCTCAAGTTGGTGGAATTGGTATTGCCCCTGGCGCTAATTTATCAGATTTTTATGCTATTTTTGAAGCAACTCATGGAACAGCACCAAAATATGCTGGAAAAGATAAAGTAAACCCCGGCTCTATTATTCTATCTGCAGAAATGATGTTACGTTATATGAAATGGCACGAAGCAGCTGATTTAATTATTAGTGGTATGGAAAAAACCATTAAGGAAAAAATCGTAACTTATGATTTTGCTAGGCTAATGAAAGATGCTCAAGAAGTATCATGTTCTAATTTTGGCAATGCAATTATAAAAAATATGTAATTAGGAACCTATCTGGAAATTCAATTAAATAGCAACGGATAGGTATTCACTAATTAAATAATTTGAAAGTGCTGTACTAATTATCATAGAAATAATAAAGCTAATCCATAGTTTAGTTCCTGTAATTCCGGATGATTCTTTGAAAGCGCTAAAGAAAAGCACCATTTGCCATATCACTCCGGTAAAAACAACTAACATTATAAACATGGAATACACGAAAGGTGCTTGTTTTGCAATAAATATATTATTATTTATTTTATTAGTAATAAAAAATATAATTGTTATGGTAAGATATGCATAACGAGATAATAGCACCATCCCGAGAAAATCAATAATTCGCAAGTTTTTTTGGCGTATGATTTTGGCACTAATAAAAAATACCATGCTCAAAATTAAGCATGATACGATATTCTGTCCAAAAATTATACAAAAGTTTATTTTTATTTTGTTAATATTGGGATTAATTGCATAATTTAATAAACCTGGAAAATGAATTGGTATTCTTACTGCTAAATAGCTCATTATTAATATTACAACAATACCCCATATGAGCGCACGTACACCAGCTATTGTGCGGAAGGGATTTATTATATGGTTATATATAGTGCTTATTCTTGATTTTTTATTTAAAGCATTTGATAATAATTTATATTCATCGCTAGATATTTTATTTGAATGCAATAAATTTAATAAACGTTCTTGTTCGCTATCCATATAAACCTCTTCATTATTATAGTTTATTTAGCATTTTCGCTGCCTCAGCTGCTGTAATTTTACCATTTTCAAGCAATTCCAAGATATGTTGTTTATCCATATTACCAGATTGCTTTTTTTGGTGTACTGCTTCTAATTTTTCAAGTGCTTCAATTAGATGATTAAGTTTATTTCTTAATGTGGGATAAGAAATACCATGTTGTTGTGCCATACTTTTAAGACTTCCAGAATACTTTACAAAATCAATCACAAATTGTAACTCATCATCTGTCAATTTGAGTAATTTTGGAATAGTAAAATCCCCTTCGAATTTAGTATGGCAATTATTGCATTCAATTTTTATAACACTCAATGCCGTACTTTTGCATGATGGACACTGTGTGATGATTTTACTCATCTAAATGCAACCTTTCTTATAAAGAGTGTAACTATATTTTACATAGTATTATTATATCATAAACCTAATATCCTAACTTAGCACGATACCTCTATAATTGCATAATTAATTTTATTATACATGTGAAGACAATAACATTTAAGTTATAATCTATAAGCATTAATAGTGTTTTTACAAATTTATTTATTACTAAATTTTTCATTTACATTTATCATCTAAATAATCTAATACACTATATGTTAAGCGTTGAATATTATCACTTCGCGTTGAGCTATTTACTGATACAACTACAGATGTAGCATTAGCTTTGTTATATACATAATAAAAGAAAAATCCAGGTTGTGAACCAAGGTAACTATAAACCAAATTGTATTTATCAAGATGTTTTGTAATATTAGCATAATCTTTTGCTTTTTCTACTGTAAAACTAAACGCTCCAATTCCTAGAGCATATGCTCCATGAGTGCTGGATTTATCGGGTGAATCAACCGGTTGACTTGGATGTTCCCCTCCATTACCTTCTACAAATGATGACAGCTTTTTAAATTGAGCCTCATTCAATAGTTTATCTGATTCATACAAAGCACGATAATATGTAGTCATATCCTCAGTTGTTGAAATAATGTTTCCACTACCTGTCGACCAGGATAATGCCCATAAAGAATAGTCTAATCCTTTTGGTAATACTGAATTATCGACATTAAAATAACCATGCACGATATTACTTTTATCAGTAAATTCTGTTGATATGTTTTGCACAACATAAGTATGTTTAAGACCAAGTTTATTGATAATCCTATTAGTTACTTCTACTTGGTATGGATCTTGACCGTGGTAATTTTTACCTGTTACTCTTGGAATTAATTGACTTAAAATATTGTATCCAGTATTTGAATACCTCCAATTACTACCAGATGCAAAATCTAGTGATTTCTTAGAATACGTAATTACCTCAACGGGCGATATGTAGGCATATGGATGGTCTGCATAATACTTAAAAAATTCAGCAGTATTATTATTTGGAATACCACTAGTCATATTCATTAATTGATGTACAGTTGGTCCTTTATGTGTAATTGGGTCTTGCCAATATGTATATTCAGGAAACCATTTTGTAATATCATCTTCAATACTAAATGTATCTTTATATTCATCTGCTAACTGTATTATTACTATAGAGGTAAATGATTTAGTATTGCTAGCAATCTGCCATACACTATTACTTTGTATAGGGCGGTTATCATCACGCCCCATAATACCAGCATATGCTGTTGCAGGCTGAGAATCATTAAAACCATTGCATTGTGCTGTAACTGAGATTGCCGAGAATCCGTCATCCTCTTTATGCTTTATGTAATTATTAGCAAACTCTTGAATATCAGATTGTGCTTTTTGTTCTTCTGTATTAGAATTTACCAAATTGTTAGGTTTGCTGCCTAGGCAGCCACCTAACGATACTCCAATAAAAGATACTATTAATAATTGGTTAAATATTTTTGTATTCATTATAAAAACCTAGTAACAAATATGTATACCCGAAAATATTTTTCAAAAAATTTCAGGCAGACTATATTTTACAACAGTTGTGCACTTCATTTGGGAAAAGGCGATGCTGGCCATACTGATGGACCACATTTCATA
>CAYZUJ010000026.1:14304-17078 GCA_964481375.1 uncultured Neisseria sp.
TAGATACTATTACTAATTGTTTAAATATTTTTGTGTTCATTATAAAAATCCACTTCCTTAATTAAAATTATTGTGCTGGCCATACTGATGGACCACATTTCATAAATGTATTATTTGATAATGCTGTACATTGTTTAAATCTTGGGTCTTTTTCATTTTTCAAATAAGTATCAAAGAATTTCACAATGTATGTATTTACAGAATGGGCAATTTCCCAACCGTCACCATTACCAACTTGAAGCATTGACATTTTATGCATGCCTTGTTCGTCATAATATTTTTTATAAATTTTCCATGCAGGTAAATATTGCCACGTCGAATAACAAGAGAAGCTGCTGTGTTCGCTATAATCATGATTTTGTTCATTTGGTGCAATACCAACTAAGTAATTCTCATCCCCCATCTCAACTTTAAAGGTTCTACCAACATTTATAATCTGACGATTTGCAGCAATCATATGCATAAATGGTATTGCAAATTTAGTGAATGTGTATGTCGTCCTTGGGTTTAATGCATTTTCGGGTCCAGCATCAAGAGATACTGCCGCTTTAAGCCATTCAGGATGTGCATGTGCAACATCTATTGTATTAGTACCATTAATGGAATGACCAAATGCACCAATATGTTCTAAATCCATTGCAGAAAATATAGGTGTTGAATTATGTATTGACGAATCTTTAATTTTATTTAATATATAAGACATATCTGCTATTCCTAGTGGTCTCATTTTGTTCTCAATAATCTGCATGATACACATTCCCTTATCTTTGGGATCTTCAAAATGATCACATTCTTTAAATCTACTTCTTGGTTGCACAACATGACCATTGGGCAGCTCAAGCAAATGTATAAATGCGCCACTATAGCCTACTACAATGTAACCATGGCTAACTAATTCAGTAATCGTATTTTCATAATTCTCAATTGGCTCACTCTGTCCAGGACCAAAAAGAACCACAGGAAATGCTTTATCTGCAACAATCGGCATCTCTTTGGTTGCGTAACTTCTTAATGTGTCCAACTGTTGCAACTGTCCTGCTGTAATTCCTGGTATTTTACTTAAAAGATCTTGGTCTACTTTTATAGTTGGCTTGAAAAATTCTGAACCTGCACCCATTTGTACGGTTGGGTAATAAATACGAGTTACTATTTCATGATAATGATGTTCCTGATTATCAGGGCTAAAATCATCATTATTTGTGCCATCATAATTAAAATCTGTTCCACCATCTTTATTAATCCAATGGAAATCTTGAAATCCAACTCCATATTGCCCAGTTGGTTTTATAAAAAACCTAGATTTATCATCTTGTTTATTAACATCTTGGTTATTACTATTAGTATTGCCAGCTCCACAAGCAACAAGTATACTTGCACTTATTGCCATAATTAATACGAGTTTATTGATCTTATTCAAAACATTCTCCTTAAATTAAAATTTGTTATTTAGTTTATTATTTGCATAGTTACATTTACTGAGTTCGGATATTTAGATTGCGCATCTGTACTAGCATCTGCTGCAAAACCTACAACACCTGGAACTATACCCAATGGTAATAGTGCAATATTCCATAAGTTATTTTTATTGTAACTAGGCATAATAGTAGCAGTACCACTATATTTTTTATTTTCACTGATGCATACAACATCAAGAGCTTCGCTATCGCGAGGGATAGTAATTGTATGTGATGAATTTAGAGTCCAATTACCTTTACTATTTTGTATTGTACAAGTTACATTATCAATAGTTTTATTACCATGTTTCGCTGTTATTTGCAATTTTTGCGTGGTTCCACTGGTAACTGTTGCGCATCCAGTAGTTAAAGTTATACCCAAAGCTATACTTACTGCCCATGCTATCGTAATAATTTTCGTTTTCATAAAATTCTCTTTAAAAAATTAATCGGCTATTTTATATTATTAAAATAACCATATGCCGATATTATAACACGCTATATTAATAAAATCAAATCTTTTTTAAATAAAATTCAAAATATATTAAATATTATTAAGCTCTAATGCAAAAATATGTATTTTTCGAAAAACTTATTGCTTATTTATAAAAATTTATTGGAAGAAATTAAACTTAGATTAAAATAATAATAGAGCGAGAGTATAATACTCTCGCTCTATTAAGAATTAAATATGAAAATAAATTAAAACTAAATGAGTAGGCTTACACTACCCATTCACGTGTTTTATACTGCTTAGCAAATATTGATGACAATATTATAATTAATACACCAATAAAAATATTTATTATAGAAAATGTTTTTAAAGAATAACTGTAATGATCACATAATATATTTGAAATTTCTAAGCCTACTGCTAAAAATAAACCGTTTACCAAACACATTGTTGCTGAATTCAAATTAATTGATTCCTGAGTGGCTTTCATAGCTAAGCGAATTGTTGGCCCATTATAAATTCCAATACCAAAAGCCGAAATAAACATTCCTACAATAAATAAATTGCCACTTCTATTAAATACTAACGTGATTAATAAACCTAAAACCGCTATTGTACTGCCATAAATTATTAAATTATAAAAACTAAACCTACCTGCTATTATTTGCATTAATACACTACTTAAAATAAATCCTGCAAAAATTATTGATTGATATACTAAATAAACTGAAAAAGAGTTGTGCATGCTTTTAACAATTATTATCGGCGATAAGCCAATCCAAGAAATAATAGGAACTAAAGAAATGCTACTTAAACCTATACCCAAAAGAAAATTTTTATTTGAAAAAATATTTTTATATCCATTT
>CAYZUJ010000026.1:17088-19070 GCA_964481375.1 uncultured Neisseria sp.
AAGCTCTTTTGTTAAAATTTTTCCTCGTGGCATATAAATAAATAAACCACATAAACTAACTAACCCTAGTATCCACGTTACAATAAAAACATATTCCCATGAGCTTATATTAGTAATCACACTCCCAATAATTGGACCAACTAATGGAGCAAAAATTGTAATATTGGCCATAATTGAAGTTGCCCTTACCGCTTGAACGTCATTTAATAATTCATGAATCATAGCATAACCAATAAAGATAAAGCACATTCCCATGCCCTGAAATAACCTGGCTAATAAAAATTGATTCATAGAACTAGAAAATGGAATTAATACTGTTGCTAATAAAAATAATAAATTACCAAATAACATTACATTTCTCTTACCAAACCTATCAGCAATAGGTCCTAAAAAGATTTGTAATAAACTTCCACCAACAATGAAAAAACTAAGTGATTTAGCAATACTAGAAACTGGTGCATGAAATTGATTAACAACTGATAACATAGCCGGCATTATCATATCATTAGATAAATAGGTTACAGTTTCATAAAGAACAAAAAATATAGTAAATAATATTATATTTCTTTTATTGTACATTTTATCAATTCCAAAATACAATTAATTTATATGAATTGTAACATACATTAGAGCAAATTTAAAGGCAAATCAAAAATCAGGAAAAACTATTTTATTTGATAATGTCTCTTTTTTACACTTTACTTTTTTATTTATATTTTTATAGTTTACAATAATTGGTAAAATTTTTTCTAATAAATATTGATGGATATTTTGTTTATTAAAATTATTGTTTAAAATATAAGAAAAACTTATATTCTCACATGGTAAATATCCAGTCAATGCAGTATATCCGGGTGTTAACCCTGGAGTAAATAAAAGTAATCCATAAGGTGTTGGCATAGAAAAAACTGCAAAACCATAGCCTATATTAGATAAATCATCTAATTTTTTTCCATCATTTATATTTACAAATGAATTTAAAATTATTTTATTTGTCATTATTTCCTGGATAAAAAATAAATACCATATAGATAAATCATTAGCATTAGAAAGCATAGCTCCTGCTGCTTGTAACCACGACATATTTACATTAGTCATATCAGTATGATTTTTATAATATCCATGTACTAATTTACTTTTAATTTCATTTTCTGGACTATTTGGCACATAAAAAGTATTATTTAAATTATTCAAAAAATTTTCCCGAAAATATTCACCCAAATTTTTTTGGGTAACTTTTTCAATAATTAAACCTAAAATCACATAATTTATATTTGAATAATGCCAAGATTTTTCTGGTTTAAAATAACTTTTTCCATAAGCAATTTTTAATAGTTCATTTGAACTCCAATTATTAGAAAAAATGAACAATCTAAACCACCATAAAAAAGAATCACTATAATCATATATTCCACTAGTTTGATTTAAAAGTTGAATAATTGTAATATTATTCCATAATTTATATTGTGGAAGGAATTTATCAATAGTATCTGTTAACTTAATTTTATGTTCTTTAATAAGTTTTAAAATGGCTAAAGCAGTAAATGTTTTTGTAATACTGCCTATTTGGAAAACATTATATGAATTTATAAGCTCTATTGATGATTTAGAAGTATACCCGTAATAAGTATTTATAGGATTATGGCTTATATAAGGGAATAATACGCTTACTTCTCCTGCAGTAAAATTATATTTAAATTTAGCTTCCAACATAATATTGTTTATTTCATGAGTTAATTTTATTTTATTATTATCTCTTAAATCTTTAGCAATTGCTGTATTAGATAAAAAACATGCATAAATTAAATAAAATATTAAAATTCTATTCATCAACTACCTCTATTATTTATAACTATTCTAAAGGGCAAATAAATATAGTTAAGTATAACATAATATAAATTTATTACTAGTAAAATTAAAAATTAATATCGTAAGTTGTAAAATAAGGTAAGACAAATTTGGAAATAAAGAAGGTTAGATGT
>CAYZUJ010000027.1:0-18907 GCA_964481375.1 uncultured Neisseria sp.
ATTTACTATCCTGCTTTTGAATTGCTCTTTAGTTGAGCCTTAATTGTTAAGTACTGCGGGTCAAGCAGACCAGTTAGGGGTTGTAACCGAGAAGCAGATTTTTTTCTGTGAAGAGCTTTATACATAGTAAATATTCTCAAAAAATTGAAGTTTTTTGTTAACATAGATTAATTTACTTAGTTAATTAATCTCATTTATTAGCTAATCAACTAATTTTTATGATGGGCCTCAAAGTAAAGAATACGAACGTTTTGTTTACTTATTTTTATTGATAATTAGGCTGACGGAAAAAAATCTGCTTCTCGGTTACAACCCCTATTTAATCTTCCTTCTCTTTTAAATCATAATGTATTTTGAGGCTAGGAATGCATGCCTGCCAACAAGACATCATAACTTTAAGGGGGTGGTGAAATTGATCAGATTCAAATTCTCCATTTGAATCTGTGTATATATAAACCACCTTATCACATATATTTTGATTATCTTTTCGCAAAAACAAAAAAGCTTCGCCACTTCCTTCATAACTACCCTTAGGAATTATTATTGTTCCTCTTAATGTTGATTGCATTATAAAAACCTTCTTTAAATATTCAATTTATAATAACTTTTTAAAAAACCCACAAAATTTGTGGGTTTTACTAAAAATCATTTTTAATGCTGATGTTTAACACGTTTGTTTTTTTTATTATCTTTACCACCGTGAGTCATTGCATATACAAGCAACCCGACACTTCCAGCTACGATAACATTTAGCAAAATTAATTGTATAGCAGTCATTTTTTACTCCTTCTCATCTTTCTTTGTATAATATAATAAGTAATGTGCAAAAAATTGGAAAACTCCCCACCATATTACTACAAACAATATGCCACCAAAATCTCCAAATACATGCCTAAAATACCCATTAATACCGCCAAAAGCCCAAGCAAGCAGCTTTATTTGGTCGGCAACAGATTTTTTAACAATCGTAGGTAAATTATGTATTTTTTTTATCATATCCATAATTATACCATTTCCATTAGAAAACCGCCACCAGATAACATATACCAACATTTATCCATAATTTTTCCTTAAAATTTATTACTAAATATACTTAACAGTGTTAAAATTCTCACTGTTAAGCAATTAAAATTACTCTATTTTATTTTACTTATTATAAAAGCTGTTATTAGCAAAGTAGCTCCTCCTAACACACTCACTTTTAATTCTTGCATAGTAATTAAATCAATAATTCGAGCAGGAATAATAAAGATTATTATACTAGATCCAACATTCCTCATTATTGATTCAATCCGCGCTTGAATATCTAAAATTTTCATTCTAAAAATCCTTTAAAAAGTAATTTACAAATCCTCATCTGTCATTATTGTTATTGATGGTTCTGCATTATCAAAATCTGTAGCTCCAATCTCAGCCCAGAATTTAAATTTATTAGGTTTATTATTTTTCCAATTTATAAACACCTCAAAATTTAAAAATGATTCTTGAGTATTCTTTGCTTTCAATTTAAACATAGTAAAAATATCCCATAAAACTCCTTCTAAATCATTGCATCCATAATTTAAAGATTCATATATAATCTCTTTAACTGATGCAGTAATAAATACTGGATATATAATACCGGCCTCTTTACTTAAGTCTTTTACCAAATCATCAACCTTATATTGATATCCATCAGCTATAGCTTGAGCTCTTGTATATTTATAAATACATTCCATTTTTATCACCTCATTAAAACATTTCAATTTTTAGCTATAAATATTTACTCTGGGTCTGCTCCCCTAATTCCGCAGTCATCTTTGAGTCATTCAAATTGTTAAAGAACTATTTTTACTGTAGCCCTTAGCAACGTCTAGGGCGACAAACTCCTTAACTTTAGTTATAAGAGTTACTAGCTTAAATTATTCATTATAAAAATTATTTTTCCTGGCAATGCCTATGGCGCTAAAAAACACAACGGAAAGTTAGAGTCAAGGGCGATTACGCTTAACAGAAAAGTTTTAAATTTGTTTTATGGAGTTTACGGAATAAAAGAAATTGAAAAGTTTTGTGCAATTAGCAAAATAAGAGCTGCTTGCAGCGACTGATTTTGCTTATTGTCGTTTACTTAACCCTTGACTCTAACTTTCCGCTTTGTGTTCTACTCGAATAATAGGCTATGCCAGGAAATATGGCTTTAGCCATTAAACTAGCGAAGCTTGTCGCACATTGGGAATGTATTACCATATGGCAATGAATTTAATGCGTTAAATTTTTACTTATTTTTTGTCTAGCCTCAAAAATTTGCTACAAAAAATAAGTAAAAATTTATGTAAGTTGTGTTTTCACACAACTTATAAGCTTTTTTCATTGCCATATAATTTAAAGAAGGGTGGGAGGGAGCCACCATAATATGGTGGCTGTGCGAATTATTTTTCTATATAAGTAAAGCTCATTAAAAACTTGCTTTACTTATAAATTAATGTCTATAAGATTTACTGTTATCAAAATCAAACTCTGATAATTTATCATCTATTATAAATCCATATTTAATTAAATACTCCTCTTGTTCATAAAAATTTAACTTTTCTATTTTACGGATTTGATTGTCAGTAAGCCCTAACTCTATTAAACTTTCATAATCATATCCAATCTCATCCTCATCAATTTGGTAGTCATACCAGTTATAATACTCTTCAATTTTTGGCTTATTTACATTTATTTGATTAATAATTTTGCCATTGTTGATGATATATATTATATGCTCTGAAAGTAATCTAATTTTGCTACATTCTATTGCAATTAAACTCTCTTCAATACTGCTAAAATACATACCATATTTAGAATAACCAATAAAAATTGGATTAATTCGCCTATATAAATATAAAAGCCCATCACTTTTTGTATAACCAATTGCCATAGCTCCAATTATTTCAGGTAATATAATCTCCTCATTCTTTGAATTATTAGCGATTGCTAAAAAAATGCATTGACTATCAACTTCAATTTTTTGATTATATGCTTGTGCTATTTCTTTATAATTACAAATGACCCCATTATGTATACCAATTACATCGTTATAAATAAAAGGGTGCGCATTTTGAATAGTATTTGCACCATGAGTTTTAAAACGTGTATGCCCCATAAATATATTATTTGCCTTAAATTCATTAGAATAATAAGAAATAAACTCATCTGCAGGTAATTTATCTTTTACTATCCCAATTTTGTCTGAGTATATCCCCGTAGCATCGCCCCCCCTACTCTCATTATATAAAGCTAAAATTTTTAGTTTATTATTGTTAGCTTTCGTACCAGAAAATCCAAAAATTCCACACATTAATTTTTTCCTTTATAAAAAGGGTGGTCAATAACCACCCTTAGAACATTTAAGCTACTGATAAAATTTTTACTAAACTACGATTAACTGTTTTTTGCTTGAATTGGACATTTTCAATACATTTTGTAAAATGTGCAAAAAGTTTAACTTTTTCTAATAATTTAGACTGGTTAAATATTTTGCGTAAATGTTGATGCAACTCATCTTTTGGGTTTGCTATAATTTGCAACGCTCTTTTATAACTTCTTGTAGGATTATTTAAAATTAAGCGTAATAATTCTGTTCGCCACAAAAGATTATTTGTATTTTTAACAGCAGGAAAAATGCGAACTTCAAGAATTCCATTGCTCTTACAATGAAATGCGGTATATTTAGCAGGAAGCGTTATATATTTATTTAAATTTTTAACTTCTGCAAAATTATTATCAATTCTACTTTGGTATATTGCATAAAATAAAGGTAAATATCCGCTTATTTTTTGTAATAATTCTTGACTACTCAAGTCTTTACTTGATATATTAATATGCCCCCCGCAACGGCCTGAGTAATCAGCATTTATATAGCTTTTGACATCATTAATAGCATTAATTAATATGTTTTGTTCATATATTGAAGTGGCTAAATTTAGCGGCAAGATGGGGCTTACTAATTCAAAACCAGAGTTATTTAAGCTCCCGTCTTTTTCTTTAACCCAACCAGTCCTCTCATAAACGAGATTTGGCAATTCATTTGTTAAAATTTCTTGGTCTTCTTTTTCAACTTCAAAGCCAATTTTAAAATTACTATCATCGCTAAAATCTTTACGAGTTTTACTATGACAATCAAAACAATAATTATTATTTTCATCATCGTCATTATCATAATTACACTCACAACCATCATATTCATAATATGTTATCTCGCAAGTGTCACAAATATAAACACCAAACCTACCTGCTACTGCTAAATCCATATAATAAATACCATTAAATTTTATACAATATGCATCTTTATAAAAAAATCCTTTCTCATCATAATTAATATATCCATAATAACAATTTTGTTCAAACTCATAGCATTCGTTTAAATTGTCGTACACAATCTCTTTTTCTTCAAACTCTTCCTCATGAAAATACAAGCCTCCAACATTATGAGCCTCACTGCTTAAGCAAATTTCCTGACTTTCTAAAATTATTGTTAAACTTTTATCAACCCAACACCCGTCATACTCACCAATTGTTAGTTTTATTAAATCATTATCACAATCAATCACTTGATTATCATTTAAATTTATAATTTCCATAATTCCACCCTTTAAAAAATTAAATATAAATATTTACCCTGGGTCTGCTCCCCCGATTTCGCAGTCATCTTTGAGTTATCTATTTTTTAAAGAGCTAATTAAACGGCTTTCTGCCCTACCCACCCCCTATTTGGCATGCAGAAAAGCACTGGAACATAAACCAAAATCTTTTTTATTTTTTAGTATTAATAAAAAATGCAAAAAAGATTTTTTTATTAGAGAAACTTAAAAGTTGCTTCTTTAGTCTATTTTTATCAAGCACTTAGAAGTGTTGCTGCTGTAGCTTTTTTTAGGTGAAAGAAATGATTAGTGATGATATTTTTTGTGTTAAACAAAAAATATTGGAAATGTGAAGCACATTTTCAAAATAACTTCATTTATTGAACAAAAAAAGATATGGTAGCAAAATATTTATGGAAATAAATATTTAACTCTTGTGATTGATTAGTAAAAATAGACTAAAGAAGCAACTTTTTCTAGTTTCTCTTAGTGCTCGAGGCATGCAAACATAGGGGGTGGGATAAAATTTTAAGACAGTATAATCTTGTATTAGTAGATGAAAATTTTCTGCAGCAAATTGGGATGGCCTTTGGTTCCTAGAAAGTTTTTATATTTTCAATAATAATAACCCAATTCATAACTTGCTCTTCATCTAAAAATTCACAAATTGCAAAAACATCATCATTTTTAATATTAAACTGAATTTCAGATTTAGTTAATTTCATATTAGTAATCAGTTTTCCATTGGATTCAGAAATCTTTAAAATACTATTAAATATTGGGGTGTACTCTTTACTTATTGCAAACATTATTATTTTTTCCTTTTAAAGTTTTTAACGTTCAAATAATTTATCTTTGTGAATAACTGGTTCATTCATTTTAATAAGTTCTTTATCGTTGTTATTGATTTTTACAGGGCTATCCATTAAAGAGATAACAATCCCTTCTTTATTATTTTCTTTTGTAAATTGTAAATTATAGTCCAATGTGGTTGTTTTTTGTTGTTCTTTTTTAATATTTTCTAAAAACATTGCTTTATCATTGGTATAAATTGCAACAGTTTCTTTTCCGCGAGTGATTCCTACATAAGCTTGGTTAAAATTAACACCTTTATTAGTATCAGCATGATAAATTACATGTTTCTCTGTTTGTCCTTGGCTTTTATAATCAGTTAAAGCATATCCATATTCAATATATTTATATTGCGTATTTGGGTTAAACTGCAATTCTTTTCCATTATCCATTTTAACCTTCATGCTATTATCAATTTGAGTAATATAACCTGTCTGCCCATTTTTTACTCCAAGACCTTTATCATTTTTTAGGAACAGAATTTTATCTCCCTCAGCAAAGGCTTTAGTTTTTTCTGTATAAAGCTGCAAATCACTGCCATGTTGCTTAAGATCAATATTAAATTTTTTATTATCATTAAATGAATGCAACCTAATAGTATTTTTAGTAGCATCTACCTCTAAAATCTTTGCTTCAGCTCCAGCTTTACCAATAATATCAGCTTTATTACAAACTACAATATTTCCAACGGCATAATTTTCAGCATAAAACTTCTCTTCTCCACGCAAACTCTTAATATCTCGAGTTACATACCCAACTTCATTATTTCTAACTATATTATTTTGCTTTAACTGTTCTCGTATCATCTGATTTAATTCTTCACGATCTTTATTTAAAGCAGTTACAATAATAGTATCTTTAGGCTTTTGTAGATAATCCTGCATAATATTAGCTAAGCGTTCATCTCTATTACTAATTTCATGGACCATGCCTTTATCGACTAATCGAGTAAAAGCTTTCTCAATTTGTTTAGCTCCCAACATATCAACAATATCTTTATATTCAGGGTCTTTTTGTCGTTGTACTTCAGACATGCGAACCACATCAATTACACCTTTTTCTTGAAGACTGGTAAATATTTTACCTTGCCCTATAGTCTGCAATTGCTTAGTATCACCAATTAATACGACCTTACTACTAGAATCGCATCTTTGTAATAAAGCATCTATATCCTTAATGGATAACATTGATGCTTCATCAATCATAACTAATTTGCCATTTAAATTTTTACTACTCCCAATAAAATTTGCAATAGTTTGTGACTTGATTTGACTTGCTTGTTCAATCTCACTAGCTGCTTTACCTGTAAATGATAGCCCTACTATCTCTTTATTTTCTTTTTCTGCTATAGTTCGAACAACATCCAACATCGTGGTTTTACCTGTGCCTGCATCCCCCTGTATTGCAATAATACAATTTTCTGATTTGAATACATGCAACACAGCTTTCTTTTGACAATCAGTTAATTTAAATCCTTTATTTGCTTCATAATGATGGATACCACTTTGTATCTGTAGCTCCTGGACTCCCTCAATCTTTCCACGTCCATCAAGAACCTGGTCAACTATTTTTCTTTCCAAGTTAGCTATTTCCAATGTGGTATAACTTTTTTCATCCAACTTTATTATATTCTCATTTTTATCTAAAGCCTTTTGTAGTTCATTCATTCTATATTCCCCAAGGCTAATTTTAGTAGCTACACGTAAAATATCATCTCGCTTTGCAATAGCTTCATGCTCAGTTGCAATATTTATCGATCTATTAATAATCTTATTAATATCAGGTTTAACTTTTTCTTTATTTAAAGTTAACTCATGTGCTAATTTTTGCTTATTAATTCCTTGTACACGCCCATCCCAAGATATTTTTAACTCATCCATACTTGGCTCATCTTTTACTTTTCTAGTATCTATTGTTGCTATTGATTTCAATTCTGCTTGATTTGCAGTTGGAAACTGTTGTTTAAGTTCCTCAAATCTCTCTTTAATTTGCTCACTTCTTGTTGAAAATTCCTTAAGCAACTCAGGAGGCATTCCTTTAATTTCAAAAATCCCTTTACTATCTGGGACAATCTGATAACCAAGTTCTTTTATATTACACGCTAATTCGGAACGATAAATTTGCCCAAGTAGCATCTTTGAATCATATATCTCTTTAAAATCCATTGCTCGAATATCACCATTTTCTTTAGCTGTAAAGTTTAATACTAAACAATGCGTGTGCAATTGTGGGTCTAACTCACGACTACTAATATGCTGAAATTTTGCAGCCAGCATATTTCCGGTATACTCAGTATGCACTTTACCATTCTCTTTAATTCTGACATTCGCATAATGTTTTTCTATATAATCCAATGTGTCACTAACCGCTTTATTATGTGCTTGAATAATCCTTTTATCATCCAATACTAATCCTGCTATACTCACAGACTTTGGAGCACTAAAAGTTAAATCAACTCCTGCCGTATGTATATGCTCCTTCCCTCCATTTTGTATCGTAAAGCGTTCTTTTGGATCAACCCCCATTATCAGACTCTGAAAATCTTTCTCTTGAATTGCACCCATATACCCTAATGCAGAAGCTAATTCTCCATGCCATTCCCCAACATCTTGCAAATAATAATCATCAGCCGTATAATATGTGCCAGCTTGCCCTGCATTTACCCTTGTTATACTTAACATTAAACTGCACCTCCTACTAAATCTGGTTCAATTACTATATTTTCATTCGGAATAATGCTCATATTCTTCGCTGTAGGAATTAAATCTTCAGCATGGCTTAAATCCAGTTCTGGACGTTGAATGAAAGCTTCTGCTCGTTTTTTAAGTTTTTTATATTTAAATTTACTTAAAGTAATATCGTAGTGACCAATACTAACAAATGCAGTTAAATCAGGTAATGATTGAATATCCTCTGGTGTTACTAATGCTTCTTTACGCCGCTGGCGACTTGTATTAATTCTATCACCATTACTCATACCTAGTGATTGACTTTCCGTATTTTCATAATACTCAGTCTCTCCAATATCTTGACTAAAAAATTTTGCAGTATCATGATCTTTACAATTAAATACAATTCTATTTGATGCAGAATTTAAAATTGAAGTTCTCACATCTTTTTTATATATTTTATCAATCTGTCCTATATCCTGCACTCCAATAAACACCGCCCCACCCTTCGAACGTGATGCCGTCATCAAATTTTGAATAGTCATCATATTAGGCAATTGACCAAATTCATCTAAAAATATATAAATTCTATTCTTTAAGTTATCAGATTGTGATAATAATATATTTCCTACTGTTTGTACAAATAATGAAATCATTGGAGATAATGTATGTTGTAATTTCGCATAATTTGTAATAAATATTGTAGAGGATTTATTATTTATTACCCAATCAGTAATGGAAAAATCTCCCTGCATCGAAGCCATATACTCAAATACTTTTATATACTGCATTAAATTAGAAGTGACACTCATTGCTGTTCGACCAGTAGGATCTTGTAAATGTTTAGCTCCACGTTCCCCTCCGTTTGTTGCTTTTAACAAATCCAATAAGTTACTATTTGGCAATATTGCAGTTTCCCAAATATCACGATTAGTTTTTAAATTGTTAGAGTAACAATAACGTAATATACCTACCATCACATCACGTGCTGCATTATTCCAAAATGGTTCACTTCCAACGGAATCAGGAATTAAAGCTGCCACAAATCCATCAATATCCATAATTGATTTACAATCATTAAATAAACACCAACCAATACTTCGCACATCTAGCGGGTTAAATATTAAATCATTTTTGGTATAGAACTTTTCAACATAATCACCCTTAAAATCATGCACAATTAATTTTTGTTCTCTCTTTCGAATTTTTTCTATCATCTGATTAAATGCATTGGTCTTACCACTCCCTGGTTTGCCCACTACAAATGTTTGTTTAATTTCATCAGGTCTTGGTAAATATACTTCCCCAAATGGAATACACTTTTGAAGCAAAAATGGAATTCTAATTTTATGAGATAATTTATTTAATGCTTCTGGGGTAATATATCTCCTCCCTTGAATATAATCCCGACTTACATCCTCCTCATCAAATAAATATATGTATATCATTATCATTGGAAGCAACAACCATGACCATAAACTTTTTGTAAATACAAATTTTTGTAATTCATAAAATCCACCAAAAGTATTTTTCAAAACTTTAGCTCCGGCTTTAAATTCCCCTGAGCTAAATAAATGCCCTGCTATACCTATTCCTTCTGAAAACATATGCTTAGTCGATTCCCATAAATAATTAAACCAAGCGTTATAAATAAATATAACTAACAACTGTACTGCAAAAATTACAAAACATAATCGTATAAAAAATTTAGAAAACATTTTTATCTGCAATAATTTAGTTGCAAAGTTAGTTATCATCTTACTCATATTTTTTATCCACAGAATCACCTAAAACTTTTGCAACAGCAATTCTTAAAGTTTCATCTTTAATCTCATTTTTTTCATAAAAACCAATAACTAAACTACCAACTTTTTGTTGCTCTTGAAGTTCAAGTTCTTTAACTTGCTTTTGCAATTCGTTAATTTTTTGATGTAATGATTTACGTTTATTCATGATTATTTACCTTTTTAAAATTTAAGTTGTTTTAATTCGTCTTGAGTAAGCTCTACCGCTTTTAATTTCACTGATTTACTCAATTCATCAGACCTTTTAATTTCATCTAATCCATGTTTTGAAAAAACTGAACTAAAAGTTGCACGCCTATGTATCAATTTTAATAACTCATTTTGTTTTCTTAACTCCTCAAAAATTACCTGTGTTGTCACTATCAACTCACTCAAAGATTTATGTAATGAATCAGCATCTATCTTATTTATTTTTTTGGTCATCTCTCTATATTCTTTGCCAGAATCATGAGAATGAGCTAACTCATTTTCGATTGCTTGCAAAATAAAATCAGATTTATTTCCATCACCAACGACTCCATTCATTTTATTTATTATGTCCATACTCAAACGAGTTGACACAACCTGCGATCTTGGTTCATGTTGCATTTTTATCTCCTTTTAAAATCAATTTTTTTATGTTTACATTGTAAACAAACTTATATGAATTAACTCATTGTGTTTACTATATTTTTTAATTTCTGTTTACATCTGTAAACAATTACCAATACTTGTTTACGCTAGAATGCCAATGGTTTCGTCGCCACGCCTGCTCTACTAAAAATTACCTTAAGGTAGGTAGGTGTGGAAGAAAATAGAGAAACTAACAACAACCTTTAATCATTTTTTATTTTATCAGAAATTTAGTTTGTTTCAAAAACTAAATAAAGTAATTTTTGGACTTGTATCTACCGCCACGTCAACCGTGCCCCCTGCCTAATAATTAAGTTTACGATGTTGTTAGGCAGGGGGCACGGTTGAAAAAATCTATTTATAGATTTTTAAGTGGCGGATTTCAAGTGTTAATATTTGTATATCTATCAATATAATATCCGATAGTATGGGCGTAAATTCTGCGTCAAATTGCACTATATTATAAATCGAGTACCCAATGGGCATTTGATGCCAATCTGACGTGGTTTCTGGTCTAGGAATCAGCTATTTTATATGTAACACTCCAAGATAATCCACTCAACCTTAATTAGCATTGCCCTAATCTGCTTAAGTAAGATATTCACAAAAACTGTTAGTTAATTAAAAAACTTTAACAATCTTGGGGGGTTTAAGGGGGTATCAAGTTACCCCCTTACTAGTTCTGTTCTAAATTACGAACGAAGTGAGTTATTTATATGCCCTTTATTTGACTTCTAATGGGGCTAGATTTAATTTTTATACTACTTAAGCTACCTTACTATATTTTTTTGCTCTCAATTTAACTGTGAGCGTTAGCGAACTACTTATTGCTCTTGCTCTGGGGGGGGGGCTCACGTTAGTGAGGGGGCAAAGCCCCCCTTATTACAAAATTTGCTAACTTTATTCAAAAAAAGTTATTTTGGTTTTTCTTGTTCAAAAATTTTTATAAAATATAGTGGAAGTTATCCGCATGTGAGTAACCTCGCGTACGCGCGTTTTAGTACCTTTTAAGTACTTTTAGTACATTTTAGTACATTTTCCGCCCGTGAAACTCATTCTGGCTCTAAGAAAGCGCTTCGCGAAATATGACCTTTTGACAGTTTAATATGACCTTTTGACAGTTTAATATGACCTTTTGACAGTTTAATATGACCTTTTGACAGTTTAATATGACCCGTATTATAATATAGTCTTTATGCAAGGTGAAATCATGAAAAAATTTAACAACAATCTGGTTGTACAATCTAATGAATTAATTGAAGCTCCTTTTACTAATCACATGACAGAACGAGAACAAAAAGTATTTGCTTTCTTAGTTTCTGAAACTAAGAAAGCTGACATTGAGTTGTTTAAAAATAACCAAAACAAAATTATTGAAATATCAGTCAAAGAATTATCTGATATTTTAAAAACTGATATTGACTCATTATATAGAGACATGGAACATTTAGCAGATACCATGATTCATAAAAAATTAAAATTGAAGCGGATTGACTCTAACGGAAATGTATCCTTTGAAATCATTAATATCATTAATTTTATAAAATATGATAATGGAAATCTAACTATTAAAATCAATTCAGATATATTATATTTCTTGATTGAATTAAAAGAAAAATTTACAGCATTTAGGCTAGAAAATATATTACGCTTAGGCAGTAGTTATGCTATCAAAATTTACCAATTACTAAAACAATATGAACCATTATATACTAGAACATTTTCTATCGATGAACTGAGAGAAATTCTAGCAATAGAAGATGCCTATAAATTATATTCTGATTTCAAACGTAAAGTACTGGAAGTGTCTAAAAAGCATATCAATTTACACACAGACATTCAAATCGAATATGAAGAGATAAAACTTGGACGTAAAGTACATAAAATTATATTTCATATTAAATCTAAAATTAGTCAGGAGCAACAAGCTAAACTTGCATTTGAACTTTATATTAAAGATCTTCCTGATGACAACCAACTTAAATATCTATGGGGAAAAACTAAACCAGAACATAGATGGGAACGGTTTGATAAAGACTTTGGTGCTTGGATGAATAAAAACGTATTTTATTATGAAGCCAATTCATGTGATCCATTACAATATTTTGAAAAAGGAACAATCTTTTACGAAAATAACTAACCGGTTTATTTAAAAAATTCCTAGAAACTTTTTACGTTTTTTAGTTATTTTATCTTCAAGTAAATTATTAACCTGTGTAAAATTGATGTTAACTTGAGTTAACTGTTCTTTTAAAAACTCATTATCTTTTTGTTTATCATTTAACTGCTGTTTTAACATCATAATTAACTCATCTTTATGATTCAACTCAGATGTTAAGTCGTGTAAATTGTTTACATCTGATTTACCATCATTTAACTTAATATCTGGAAACATCCTTATTAACTCTGAGGTTTCAATGTAAGTATTTTTACCCTCCTTTACAGTTGATATATTTCCATTGTTAATATGTTTGTAAAGTGTCGGGCGGCTAATTTGAGCTAATTGACAAGACTCTTTTATTGATAATTTACTCATAATATCACCTATTAAAAACTGTTAATTACATGTTAACGCGTGTAAATAATTGTAAAAAACACATGTAAATACTTTACAATATATTAACACAAATTTTACTTATAAATCTAATTATAATTTAAGTCTTTATTTTTTTAAAATCATTTAAGATAATAAACTAACGATAACAGTATTATAGATATTTAGTAAAAAAACAATTAATTACTTATATTATTCTATGATACAATCTGGTCATTATTGGTATTCTATGGTACAATCTGGTCATTATTGGTTTTTTTATTGAATTTTTATTTGTATAAACAATAAAAAACCCGCAGTTAAATGGTCGTTTAGCTGCGGGTAACAGTATAAAATATACTTATTTTAAGTTTTGATTTCTACTGTTAGTATGTGCAAATGTTCAATTTTTAACTGAGCTAATATCATGATTAATAAAATTAAAAGCTCAGTTATCTGAAAATTTACCATATATTTACCTTTTAAAAATAATAGTTCATGCTTTTAAACAATTTTAAAAACATGAACTATTATCTCACAAATTTTCAAATATATCAATAAACATTCTAATAATAAATTAATGTTTCAAGACATTAATTTATATATTTAAATTAACAATTTGTTCTATATGTAAGAGTTATGTATAGAAATAAATTTAAAATATACAGGAACTAAAAAACATAGATAATTTAAACAAGCTTGAAAGTTTTCAAGCTATAGTCATTAAACTCCACTCTTAAACAGAATGACGTTCGAGACATTTATTAAGATTAGAAAGCATAAAAATGATTCTCTATTAGCATAATAATAGAGAATCTAGCTTTAAAAACACCTCAAAAAACTAGGTTTAATTATATATTAATTTGTATTATCTGAATTAACAGCAGAAACTGGTACAGCCCCCACACCAGCCTCCATACTTTCGTTTGTATCTGAAATACATAAAACTCCATTATTACTTGCTGGTTTACAAATAGTCTTAGAATATACGAAGTTAGTCAATAAAAAAAATACTAAACTAATATACTTTAACATTTAAATACTCCCTAATCATATATAGTACCATACGCTATACTATGACCCCCATCTAAATAGGCTTCCATATAGCTTTGGCGCGGATTTATACCAGATGGATAAGAACAAGTTACCTCTATATAGCTATAACCATTTGGAGTTAATACACCTGCTCCTCCAAAACTCCTACAATTATCAGCAGGAATTCCTAAATCCATTGCTAAACCAGCCCCTACTTTAGCATTAGAATATGACACAGTTCCCTTAGCCCAATATGGACCCCCTCCTGTATGACCACTCGGTGCATATGCTGTTAAATTTGCAACTTCAATATTTGAAAGAGAGCCAATGCTATCAGGCATTTTATTTTTAGACATACACATTACCACATCTAATACTCCTTTGCCAACTTTAATATCAACTGTATCTGTAATATCTATAGCACCATCTTTTTGACAAATCATTTTATGAAACTCATTTTCTTTTAAAGATCGAGAGCCAGCTTTTAACGTTAACATTTCATCTTTATAAACTAAATTTTTTTCTATAATATTTATATCAGCAAAAGTTAAACCAGATAACGCACATAATGTAATAGTAAATTCTTTTTTCATGTAATCCCCTTTTAATAATTCGTAATAATAGTAATTCTATTTTATAATATTTTAATCTGTCAATCTTATTATTGATTAATTTTAATATTATAATAACTCCCAGACTTTTCTAACTTTAAGGTTTTTAGATAGACTATTGATAACCTTAGTAGATTGCTGTGGCATATATACTTTAGGTTTAGATTTTGGGTTAGCAAAATTTATTTTTAACCTCCTAAGAATACTATAAGCTGTAGGCAAAGTACAATCAATAGTATAGTGGGTTTTTAAGAGTTTTTTAATATCATTCCCAGTAATTTTTGCTTGCTTATTTTCCTTTAAAAATATTGAAACTATGTTTTTAAACTCAGGTGCTTTTTCTTTTGGTAAACATAATATTCTACCTCTACCAGATTTATCTTTTAAGCCCTCAATTCCCAATTTAGCAAACCTATTAAGCCAACGATGTACCATTCTGGCACTCTTATGGACAATAGTTGCAGATTCTATGACTGTTTTTCCTGAGGCAATATGCGATAAGGCTAAGTAACGCACTTTAAGAGATGCCTTTTTCTCTTTCTTTGCTAATTCTTTAAAATCATAATTTCCAAAATTAGACGGTAAGGTAACTTTTTTCATTTCGTATAACTTCCTTCATAATATAAATAACTAATTTCACAAAAAGAACAGGTTTTAGCCTAATAAAAATATATCTTTAATTAAGCTAATGGAGAAGCACATTATACTAAATTTTTTATTATTGCTGTGCGATATTTGTTTTTTGATTTGCAGTTTTTAATTATTGCTATAAGATTTTGTTTTTGAACTGACTGATTTAATTAAATTTAATGTGAGTTTATATTTATTAATTTAACTTTTAAATATTTGCATTTTTCTCCAAAAATTTCTTGGCAAACATCAAATAAAGCGTTTAATTGATAAAATCTTCTTATCTCTTTCCTAAATCCATAATGTATGCCCTCTTGTGAAAATCCATTATTAATTGCCTTAACATGTAAATACCAATATCGCTTACCATTTTCATCAACATCTTGTATTGCAGTTAATTCAACGTCTAAATCTAACTTAGATAAAAATACTAATTCGCTTTTAGAAAACTCATTCATAAAACCTCCTTTACTCTATCCAATTCTACATCATTGATAGAGTTACATTCTAGTAAAACATAATCCTCTAATGCTTCAACGGTATGTATTATATATGGGTTTATTTCAATAATTTTTGGAGAAGATATAATTTTTGTGTAAACTTCTTTTGTATTTACTTGTCTGAATGATAATAAAATCTTACCAGTTAATAAAATAAACGTCTTCGGGTTCATATTAGAAAGTAGCCCTTTTTGATAAGCATTTCCTGATATAGTACCCTTTTTTCTGAAAAGATATAGGTAATCTGCTTGTTTATTGTTCAGTGAATAGCTACAGGTAATCCCTCTATTATCTTCACCAATTATATTCATTTCTTTTAATGTTATCATTTGTATATGTTTAATCCTGCATATCTTTTTAATATCATATATGAGTCATGATTATTATATTTTTCTAACCAGTTCAATGGTGAATACCCGATGGCATTTACATGATTTAATAGCCCATTTATTAGTCCTTGAGGAGAATCTACATTATTACTTGCTATTGCTATAAACTGTTTTATCAATAATAATTTACGGTTGTCGTTTAATTTTGTACCATGAACTAACCAATGTAAGCAGTTAGCCCCAAAAATATTACGTTGCCATAAAATTTCTTGAGTTGCATATGGAATTAATTGTGCAATCATTTCAAAATTTTTATTACATGCAGCAAATAATAGCACATTAAAATCTCTAAAATTATTCTTAAAAACTATTTTTTGATTTTGTGTTTTTTCTAATAGTAGTTGCATAGCTTGGTTATTATTGAAGCGTGCTGCTAATGTAAATGCATTTTCTTTATAAATGTTTGTTGCTTCTATACTAGCATTATTTTCTAATAAATATTTTACAATATCATTCTTGTGTAATATAATTGCCAAATGTAATATACTATATCCCGATTTTGTAATATCATTGATTCTTTTTAAATTTAGTTGTTTTAACTTATCAAGATTATTATTCATTACGTAATCAAATATCTTATTATTATAGTTTCCAAATTTATAACAATAATCTCCATTTAAATCAGTAAGTGTTAATTCAAACCCTAAATCTACATAGAGTTTTATTTTTTTATAATCCGCATCTTCAATCAATTTTGAAATTTCTGTTTGCTGAGTAATCATAAATAGCCCTTGAAATTCTTAAATTTATATTTTTCGCAATTTTAGTAATACATTTTACCACCAGATAGCATTATTTAGTTAATTGATAAATTGCAAAAAATTTATTGATTCAGGTTTCTAAGGGTTTACCCTTAGGCACATGCGGTTATGAACGCACTCGTAGAGTGTCGGACAACCGCTGTCGTGCCTCCGAGCAAAATCGCATTGACAACTCTGCATTGCTTCTATTCTGCAACTGATATTTACTATCCTGCTTTTGAATTGCTCTTTAGTTGAGCCTTAATTGTTAAGTACTCCGGGTCAAGTAGACCCGCTAAATACCCATGTAATGATTTACGTTTATTCATGATTATTTACCTTTTTAAAATTTAAGTTGTTTTAATTCGTCTTGAGTAAGCTCTACCGCTTTTAATTTCACTGATTTACTCAATTCATCAGACCTTTTAATTTCATCTAATCCATGTTTTGAAAAAACTGAACTAAAAGTTGCACGCCTATGTATCAATTTTAATAACTCATTTTGTTTTCTTAACTCCTCAAAAATTACCTGTGTTGTCACTATCAACTCACTCAAAGATTTATGTAATGAATCAGCATCTATCTTATTTATTTTTTTGGTCATCTCTCTATATTCTTTGCCAGAATCATGAGAATGAGCTAACTCATTTTCGATTGCTTGCAAAATAAAATCAGATTTATTTCCATCACCAACGACTCCATTCATTTTATTTATTATGTCCATACTCAAACGAGTTGACACAACCTGCGATCTTGGTTCATGTTGCATTTTTATCTCCTTTTAAAATCAATTTTTTTATGTTTACATTGTAAACAAACTTATATGAATTAACTCATTGTGTTTACTATATTTTTTAATTTCTGTTTACATCTGTAAACAATTACCAATACTTGTTTACGCTAGAATGCCAATGGTTTCGTCGCCACGCCTGCTCTACTAAAAATTACCTTAAGGTAGGTAGGTGTGGAAGAAAATAGAGAAACTAACAACAACCTTTAATCATTTTTTATTTTATCAGAAATTTAGTTTGTTTCAAAAACTAAATAAAGTAATTTTTGGACTTGTATCTACCGCCACGTCAACCGTGCCCCCTGCCTAATAATTAAGTTTACGATGTTGTTAGGCAGGGGGCACGGTTGAAAAAATCTATTTATAGATTTTTAAGTGGCGGATTTCAAGTGTTAATATTTGTATATCTATCAATATAATATCCGATAGTATGGGCGTAAATTCTGCGTCAAATTGCACTATATTATAAATCGAGTACCCAATGGGCATTTGATGCCAATCTGACGTGGTTTCTGGTCTAGGAATCAGCTATTTTATATGTAACACTCCAAGATAATCCACTCAACCTTAATTAGCATTGCCCTAATCTGCTTAAGTAAGATATTCACAAAAACTGTTAGTTAATTAAAAAACTTTAACAATCTTGGGGGGTTTAAGGGGGTATCAAGTTACCCCCTTACTAGTTCTGTTCTAAATTACGAACGAAGTGAGTTATTTATATGCCCTTTATTTGACTTCTAATGGGGCTAGATTTAATTTTTATACTACTTAAGCTACCTTACTATATTTTTTTGCTCTCAATTTAACTGTGAGCGTTAGCGAACTACTTATTGCTCTTGCTCTGGGGGGGGGGCTCACGTTAGTGAGGGGGCAAAGCCCCCCTTATTACAAAATTTGCTAACTTTATTCAAAAAAAGTTATTTTGGTTTTTCTTGTTCAAAAATTTTTATAAAATATAGTGGAAGTTATCCGCATGTGAGTAACCTCGCGTACGCGCGTTTTAGTACCTTTTAAGTACTTTTAGTACATTTTAGTACATTTTCCGCCCGTGAAACTCATTCTGGCTCTAAGAAAGCGCTTCGCGAAATATGACCTTTTGACAGTTTAATATGACCTTTTGACAGTTTAATATGACCTTTT
>CAYZUJ010000028.1:0-18334 GCA_964481375.1 uncultured Neisseria sp.
CAATAACTAATTTAGGAGTTGCAACAGGGGTTGTTGCTGGAAATAGCACAATAACTGCTACTCTTGGTGGTGTATCTGGAAATACCACTTCGACAGTGAGTACTCCACGTCTTTATATTGCAAATAGCAGTGCAGGAACATTAGTAACATGTGATATAACTTCTACTGGTAGTTTATCTAATTGTTTTGTTGCAAGTTCTACTGGAATTACTACAAGACAGGTAGCACTTTATCAAATTAATAATTCAAATTTAAGAGAATACGTATCATTAGTTACTAGTAATGTATATAATTGTAATGTAAAGATTGCCTCTGGTGAAACAGATAATTGTTTAAATTCAGGATTAAATGGAGCGCCAAATGGAGTAGGAGTTAGCGGTAATTATTTTTATGCTTTAATTACTTCAAGTGGTAATATATTAAGATGTTTAATTAACCCTTCAGATGGCAAATTATCAACCTGTATAGATAGTGGCGCTGGAAGTATTGGGGGTAACGGGATAGATCTTGCTACTAATAATGGATATGTCTATACCTCTAACAATGACTCAATAAATCGATGTATAATTAATTCTATAGATGGTACATTATCTAATTGTCTAACTACTGGTAAAGGTGTAACAATGACAAATGTAGGAGGAATTACTTTTAGCAATGGATATTTCTATACTGTGAATAAAGCTTCATCTGTAATATATAGATGTGTAATTAATTCTTCAACTGGTTTATTAAGTGATTGTGCAGATAGTGGGGCAACAGGTATAGGGGGAAATCTATCAGGACTAGCCTCTTATGGTAATTATATTTATGTATCTTATAATACTTTTATATCAAAATGTGCTGTTACTCCGGCAACAGGTTTTATATCTAGCTGTAGTGGTGCGGGTGGAAGTAATCTTGGAAACCCTAAGGGAATGGCAGCTTGGTAACGGTTGTGCTTTAATTATTTAGGAGCTGTACATGAGAAATATATGTATAGCTCTTTTAATTTTGATTAACGTGAGGTTTTACTATGTGGAAATTATTGTTAAAAAATTCGTTTAAAACGTTGGTTAAATTTCTAACTGTATTTTTAGTAATCTCTAGCCTACTGAGTTGTAATCATAACAACAATAAAAATACTTCTGCAAAAGCTGCCATTACTTCATATTCAATTAACGGTATTGCTGGAGTTATAAATGGACAAGAAATTACAGTAACAATGCCCTCTGGAACAGATGTAACTGAATTAGTTGCTACTTTTAGTATAGTGGGTGTAAATGTATATATATCTGTTATAGATAATACACAAGTTAGTGGTGTTTCGGTAAATGATTTTACTACACCAGTGATTTATACTGTTACAGCTGAAGATGGGTCAACTATAGATTATACAGTCATAGTAAAAGTTACAAATGAATTTGGGGCAATTTATGATTATTCGATTAATGGAATTGTTGGGGTTATAACGGGAAATACAATTATAGTAACACTGCCATTGGGAACAGATGTAACCAACCTAATAGCTTCTTTTAATACCAGTGGCAGTACAACAAATGTATCCATTAATGGTGTTACTCAAGTTAGTGATGTTACAGCAAATAATTTCACCTCCCCAGTAATTTATGCAGTTACAGGTACAAACGGACAAACTATAAATTATACGGTCACGGTTAATTTATCAAGCTTACCAGGCACTATTACCTCTTATTCACTTAATGGTGTCGCTGGAGTCATAATTAACCATGAAATCACAGTAACAATGCCATTTGGAACAAATGTAACCGCACTAGTTGCTAATTTTACTACCGATGCAAATACTACTAATGTATCTATTAATGGTGTTACTCAGGTTAATAATGTTACTGCAAATAATTTCACCTCCCCAGTTGTTTATACTGTTACAGCTACTGATTCATCAACTATAAATTATACAGTTACAGTTACAGTAGCATCAGCATCATCCAAAACTATTACTGCATTTTCACTTAATGGAACAGTTGGCGTTATAACTGGGAATGCAATTTCAGTAACAATGCCATTTGGAACAAATGTAACTGGACTAATTGCCTCTTTCACTACAACTGGTGCGAGTGTACTTGTTGGAGGTGTTACTCAAATTAGTGGCGTAACAACAAATAATTTCACCTCCCCAGTTGTTTATACTGTTAGAGCTGCTGATTCATCCACTGCAACTTATACAGTTACAGTTACAGTAGCACCTTCGTCTGCTAAAGCAATAACTGCATACTCAATAAATGGTATTACTGGTGTTATAACTGGGAATGCAGTTTCAGTAACAATGCCATTTGGAACAAATGTAACTGGACTAATTGCCTCTTTCACTACAACTGGTGCGAGTGTACTTGTTGGAGGTGTTACTCAAATTAGTGGCGTAACAACAAATAATTTCACCTCCCCAGTTGTTTATACTGTTAGAGCTGCTGATTCATCCACTGCAACTTATACAGTTACAGTTACAATGTCTCCACCAACAAATTTTGCCTATGTGACTAATTTTGCTACTAATAATATATCAATGTTTGGTATATTGTCTTCAGGAACATTATCACCACTTGCTACTTCAACGATTGCCGCAGAATCTAACCCCCGTTCAATAATAATTGATCCTACTAAAAAATTTTTATATGTAACTAATTATGGTTCTAATACAGTATCAATGTATAGTATACCAGTTTCAGGTATACTAACGCCACTTAGTACTCCAACAGTTGCAACACAAACTCAACCACGCGGAATAGCAATCAATTCAGCAGGAACTTTTGTATATGTGTGCAATTCAATTTCTAACACAGTATCAATGTATAGTGTACAAGCTTCAGGTATACTAACACCACTTAGTACTCCAACAGTTGCAACTGGCACTAACCCTAATGATATTTCTATAATAGGAAATTTTGCATATGTGGTTAACTTTAATTCAAAAACGATATCGATGTATAGTATACCAGCTTCAGGTATACTAACGCCACTTAGTACTCCAACGGTTGCAACACAAGGAAAACCTTGGGACATAGTTATTAATCCAGCAGGAACGTTTGCATATGTATCTAATGGAGATACTAATACAATATCGATGTATAGTAGATCAGTAGCAACAGGGATATTAACACCACTTAGTACTCCAACTATTGCTACACAAAATACTCCTAGAGAGTTAGCAATTAATCCAGCAGGAACTTTTTTATATGTTTCTAATTTTGATAGTAATACAGTATCAATGTATAGTATACCAGGTTCAGGAATTTTAACACCAATCAGCCAGCCAACAGCAGTTACAGAAAGTGGTCCTCGAGGAATATCAATCAATTCAACAGGAAACTTTGCATATGTGACAAATGGTTATTCTGATAGTGTAATCACATATAGTATTCTTGCATCTGGCATCTTGACACAAATTGGGTTGGTAGCAGCAGGAGAAGAACCTTTAAGAATAGCTATTAAATAAAATCAGTTAATTCAAGGTAATAAAAATTAATTGAAACTCAAAACATTTTTACTACCTTGCATTTTATAAAACTAGAAAACTTCTTAAATTTTCTAAAGAATCATAATTTATAGTAATTTTTCCATTACCACTTTTGTTATGTTTTATAATCACTTTAGTTCCTAATTTGTCAGCAATTTGTGATTCTAATTTAATTATTTCAGAATGCTTTTTTACTATTTTAATAGGCACATTGCTAGAATTTTCATTGCGTAAAATTTTAGTAACTTCACGTTCCACTTCTAACGTAGTAAGGTTTTGTGCTATGATTTGTCGACCTAAAAGAAGCTGCTGACTATTAGATAATGGTAATAATGCTCGTGCATGCCCCATATCAATTTCTTGTCTTAATAACATATTTTGCACATCATTATTTAAATTTAATAAACGTAAAATATTAGTAATATGACTTCTAGATCTACCTGTTACTTTTGCTAAATGTTCGTGCGTTAATTTAAACTCCTCAATTAATCTTCTATAACCATTTGCTTCTTCAATAATACTTAAATTTTTTCTTTGTATATTTTCGATTAAAGCAATAGCAAATGCCTCTTTGTCACTAAACTCCCTTATTATTGCTGGAATCTTTTTTATTCCTGCAATTTCACTTGCTCGCCAACGCCTCTCACCTGCAATTAATTCATAATCAGATTTAATCCTACGCACTACAATAGGTTGAATTACTCCATTATGTAAAATTGAATCTGCTAATTCCTGCAATTCTAATTTATTAAATATTTTTCGTGGTTGAGATTTATTTCTTTTTATTTTAGTTAGTTCAATTTCTTTTATAGCAAAATCTTTATCATTATCATTGGTAATTTCTTGATTAATAAAATTAGAAGCACCTAATAATGCATCTAACCCCTTACCTAAACCTCTTAATTTTGCCATATTTATATCCTTTTTAATCTTTTTATAATCTCCTGAGTTAAATTCATATAAGCCTTAGCACCATGAGCATGACTATCTAATTCAATAGCAGACATACCAAAACTTGGAGCTTCTGCTAACCTTACATTACGAGGAATATATGTTTTAAATACTTTATTACTAAAATGTTGGCATAGTTGAGATGAAACTTCGAGCGATAAATTATTTCTTTTATCATACATTGTACGAATTAAACCTAATAACTCTAAATCTGGATTAATATTATTTTTTAACAAATTCACAGTATTTAATAAATCTGTCAGCCCTTCTAAAGCATAATATTCACATTGCATAGGAACTAATAAGTACTCAGCAGCAGCTAAACCATTTAGAGTAAGAATACTTAAAGATGGCGGACAATCTATTAAAACTACATCATAATTTTTACTAACTTCTGAAATTGCATCTTTTAATCTATATTCTCTTCTTTCAAAATCTATCAATTCAATTTCTGCCCCAGTCAAACTACGATTAGCTGGCATAATATCATAAACTAATTTTTTTGCTCCATCTACTATTACTTCATTAATAGACTTATGCCCTAACAATACATCATAAATCGTGCCATTTAAATTATTTTTTTCTAAACCGCTACCCGTTGTAGCATTACCTTGAGGGTCTAAATCAATAAGTAAAACTTTTTTTCTATTCTTAATAAATCCACTGGCCAAATTGACAACTGTGGTAGTTTTTCCAACTCCACCTTTTTGATTAACTACTGCTATTATTTTTTTTGCTTGCATGAAATCCCCACATCTTTAGTAAAAAACGAGAAACATCAATTTTAGGTATAGACAGATTAATTAATTCATACTTACAATCAATTGGCAACCCTAATACTTCTATTTCTACTTTGTTACTTTTCATTGCAATTAGTACACCTGAATCTTTAACTAAATGCTTAGTTAAATTGATAAATACATTACTTGCTGCAAAAGCACGAGAAACCACTATATCAAATTTTTTTAATGGTATATATTCTTCTACTTTTTGGCATTTTACAATTAAATTTTTTAATTTTAACTCAATAGCAACTTGCTGTAAAAAAGCAGCCTTTTTGCTATTACTATCTAACACAGTTACATTAAATTGAGGATAACAGATAGCTATTATTACTCCTGGTACTCCCATTCCGCTACCTACATCAATTATATCATGTATTTTATCATTACTTCCTAAATGCGGTAAAAGTGATAAACCATCTAATAAATGAAAGTTTATCATATCTTGAATGTTAGTTATAGCTGTTAAATTATAAGTTTTATTCCATTTCTTTAATAATTTTAAATATTGTAATAGTTGATTTACTTTATTTTCATTACAAACAGAATTTAGTTTTAATTGTTCAACTCCTTTAATTAAATAATCTTTATATTTATCCTCTATCATTTATAATATACCCAAGGTATTATTTCCGACCCATTTATCCAATAAGCTTCATTTACATAATTTAATAACTCATAATCCCCTTTAGAATTCCCATACCCATAGCTATATGACAAACTAAAATCTTGATTCTTTTCTAAAAACTCTTTAAGGCGCAAAACTTTTTGCTCTCCATAGCAATTTCTTGTTGCTAATTTTCCTGTGCATTTATCATCAATAAATTCTATTTCAGTAGCAATTACGCCATTTAATTTATGATTTTGTGACCAATATTTTAAATAAATAGCTAAATTAGCACTTATAAGTATTATACTATGACCATGCTCTAAATGATATTCAATTTTATAATAAATGTCTGGTTTAATTAATTTATCTAATTTAAATTTAGCAAATTCTTTAGCTTTTGCTTCAAGAAATTTTTTTGAATAACCTTTAATTAAAATTATGAGGGTTTTTTGCTTTGCTTGTTCATTATTAATAATTTTTAAAATATACATTAGAACAACAAAGCCTACAATAGGCAGTTTTATTAAAAATTTTTTCCAGCCAACTACATATATCAAAAAAGGTAATAGACTATCACGTGTCGTAATTGTTCCGTCAAAATCAAAATAAGCAACTACTTTTTCTAAATTATTTTCAGTTACATTACTAACCATTTATCCACCTCATTAAGAAACTTGCGCCAACATTTCAGCTTGATGCTCAGAAATTAATGAATTAGTTAATTCAAATAAATCACCGTCCATAATTGTTTCTAATTTATATAATGTTAAATTTATTCTATGGTCAGTAACCCTGCCTTGAGGAAAATTATAAGTTCTAATTCTCTCTGATCTATCACCACTACCGATTAAACTTTTTCTCGCCGCAGCTTCAGATGCTTGCTGCTGTCTCATTTTAGCATCTTTTATTCTTGTTGCTAATAACGACAAAGCTCGTGCTTTATTTTTATGTTGAGACCTATCATCTTGACACTCTACCACTAAGCCTGTTGGCAAATGAGTAATTCTAACAGCAGAATCTGTTTTATTAATATGCTGCCCTCCCGCACCTGAAGCACGATAAGTATCTATTTTAAGCTCAGAAGGATTAATATTTACGTCTTCAATTTCATCTGCTTCAGGCATAACTGCAACAGTACAAGCTGATGTATGGATCCTTCCTTGAGCTTCAGTAGTTGGAATACGCTGCACCCTGTGAGCTCCTGATTCAAATTTTAGTTTTGAATAAGCACCATAACCAATTATTTTAGCAATAATTTCCTTATATCCGCCTAAATCTGAACTAGACTCAGAAATAACTTCTACTAACCAATTATTCCTTTCTGCAAACCGCGAATACATTCTAAATAAATCTGCAGCAAATAAAGCTGATTCATCTCCTCCAGTGCCAGCTCTTATTTCTAAATAAATATTTTTTTCATCATTTAGATCCCGAGGCAGTAATAACTTTTGCAAATCTAATTCTAGATCTGCTAATTTAATTTTAGCTTCATCTATTTCACTTTGCGCAAAATCTCTCATTTCAGGGTCCAGTAATAATTCATGAGCTGTTTTTAAATCATTACAGGATTTTATATACTCGTGATATTTATCTACAACAGGTAAAAGCTCTGAATATTCTTTATTTAGTTTAGTGTACTCCCCTATATCATTTACTACTTCTGGTTTAGATAACATTGATGATAATTCTTTTATTCTTATAGATAATTTTTCCAATTTATCCATTATACTTTGTTTTAGCATTATTTTATCCCAAATTTAAATTATATAAATGTTTAACCAAACTAACTAATTCATCTTGATGTACTTTATTCGATTCAAACTCTAATTTTAAATTGGTTGCAACATCTGTTTTTTGACTAATACATAAATTTACGGTAGGCTCATGTAATAATTTATTAGTAAGCCTTATAGATAGTTGTTTTATTACCTCATCAGCAGATTCACCATTTTGCAGTTGATTTTGGGCAACAGATAAAACTTCTAACCGAATATTTTCCGCATGATTACGTAATGCTTTAATTAATGGTGATAAACCCCTCTTCTTCAACCAGCTTTGATATTCTTCAACTTGCTCATTTATAATTATATTTGCATCAATTGAAGCAAGCTTACGTTTTTCTATCCCTACATCAACAATACCCGCAATATCATCAATACTAAAAAGTTTTATATTTGGAAATTCTAATAAATTAATATTTGTAATTAAAGGCATAGATAAATCAATAATCAATAATTTTTTTTCTTTTAATACATTTTTAAAAATCTTACTGTTTAAAAATGATGTATTACTATTGCAGCAAACAATAATAACAGAATAATCATTAATAATATCTGCTAAATTAGATAATCCTAAAAAAGATGCATTTATTGTTTGAGCTAATGTTTTAGCATGATTTAAAGTTCTATTAATTATAGTTTTTTTATTAACTTGAATTTCTTTAAAGTATGGCACTATTTGTTGCATCATTTTTCCTGCACCAACAAATAAAATTGACTCTAAAGATAAATTTATAGTATTTCTTTGTATTAAATCAACTACTGCGCTTCCTATCGAAATTGATATATTATTTATTGCTGTTTTACTTCTAACTAATTTAGCAGCAGCAAAAGACATTTGAAATAAACCTGATAAATAACTATGTACACTATTATGCTCTTTTGCAATATTAACAGCTTCCTTAACTTGTGCTACTATCTCAGTTTCACCTAAAATCATCGATTCTAGACCTGATGCAACTCTAAATAAATGTTTAGCACAATCAATTCCATTATAAACATAACTATAATTTTTTACCGTTCGTGGACATACATTTTTTATATCACAAACAGTATTAATAACAAAATTAATATCTTGAGTCACACAATATATTTCTGTACGATTGCAAGTAGATAATACTAAAACTTCACTAGTTACCCCTGAATCCTGTAACTTATGTAATATAAATGGGATTTCCTCACGAGAAAATGCTAATTTTTCTCTAATTTCAAAAGTTGCACTTTGATAATTTAAACCAAACACAAATGCTAAACTCATATTTTATTTTCTTTAACTATTAAATTTTCTCAATTAATTATTTAATGCTTTATATTTATGTTAATTTGTTTTAAGTAATTTTCATCAATTTGACCAGTTAAATATTTTAATTGTAGCCTATAATTTAAATAATCATATCTTGCTTTATTATAATCTAATAAAATTGCAGCATATGCTTTCTCAGATATAACTAAATCAATACTATTTCTAACCCCCACTTGGTAACCTAGTCTTACTGATTTTAATTGCAGTTGTGATGATTTCAAAGCTTGGTTTTGTGCTTTTACAAAATTAACTCCATTTTCTACCTGCCAAAAAGCATTCCTAATACTTTGATCAACTTGCCTTTTATTGGCGGTTAAATCTTGCTCTGCAGCTTCAAAATTAGCGATTGCTTCTCTAACTTGTGAATTAATTGATCCACCAGAATATATTGGAATATTTAAAGATAGACTAACTGCACCTGTAGTTTGTTCTGCATATGGATTAGATACACTATTAATTGCTTGGAAAAATGCGCCATTTCCATAGTCACCAACCCCAAGACCTTGATAATTAACATTTGCTACTGCATTTAAAGTAGGCATATGCCCAGATTTAGCTATATTTATATCTTCTTTTGCCATCTCAAGTTTTTTACCTAAAACTTTAATAGTTATATTATTTTCTTGAGCAATATTAGACCAAGCTTCCGCTGTATTAGGAGCTGGATTTATTAAATCAATATTATCCACCAATGGTTGTATTAAATCAGGGTTAAGGCCTGTTAAATTACCAAAAATAGTTTTTCTATTTAATAAATCATTACCTGCTTGAATTTCTTTTGCATTCTGCGCATCATAATTTGCTTGTGCATCATTAACATCAGCTATTGATACGGTTCCTACTTCAAACGCTTTTTTTGCATTATTCATTTGCTTTTCAAAAGCATTTTTCTGCATACGAATCGCTTCTAAATTATCACTTGCATATAAAATATCAAAATATGCGCTCACCACTGTACCAATTAATTTTTGCTTAGCGTCTTGAAGTTTTAAATCTGCTATCTGTGTTTCATATTTAGTTTTAGAATAGTTTGAAAATTTACTAAAATCGAATATTACCTGATTTAATGCAGCGCCTAATACAGGTTGATGAAAAAATCCTGCTACACCCCCATTAGCAGCACCTGGTAAATTAACATAATTTTCATTAAAAGCACCATTTAGGCTAATTTGTGGTAGCAGTGCAGAAAATCCTTGAACTTGTTTCTCCTGCCCTGCAGTATTTAGAGCGATTGACTTTAAATAATCAGCATTATAAACTAGTGCATTTCTGTATGCTTCTACTAAATCAAAAGCATATGCTATATTTAGTAACCCATTACTAAATAAAATAAAAATACCTAGGCAAAACTTCTTTAATATATACATATTATGTAAATTCCCAATATTAAAATTCAAATTTATTAAACACTATATTATACCAAATAAGCTCCGCCCCTTGATTAGCAAAAATATTGTTATTAAAAATCAATTATAAAAAATTTATGTAAATTTAACAATTTTTTGGAAAGTTTTATATTTTTAATCAAAAAGTTTATCTTCTAATTAATAACATAACTGTTACTAGAGTCACTTGTAATTTACATATTATAATTCCATTAATGAATTTAAAAATTTATAAATACATTAAAAAATAACATCATACAATATTGGCCATTCTGTAATAAGAAATATTCAACTACCTAATCAAAAACTAAATAATAATTTATAATTATTTGTTCTATTATTATGCCTTTTATCATTCATGAATAACCTATAAAAATTTATCTAAATTTTTAAATTAAATATATAAAATATGAAAAAAACTTTAACTTATTAATATTATTCATTATTATTTTAGTTGTTATAAAAATTTTATTAAAAATTTACACCTACTCTCAACTATTGTAACCACAATAGATTTAATAAATAAGTTCTTAAAAAATTTTAAAATAAATATATAAAATTTTAATTAATTATGCATAATCAGTAACACTTTTCAAAAAAATGATATATAATAATGGTATAACTTTAAAAGGAAATTAATTATGAATAAAAGTAAATTAGTTGCTTCAATGGCAAAGAAAGCTGGCTTATCACATAAAGAAGCTGAAAAAGCATTGAATGTAATGATTGATACAATAACTTCAGCATTAAAAGTAAAACATAAAGTTACATTAATTGGATTTGGAATGTTTGAAGCTGTGCAAAGAGCTGCACGCACAGGACGCAATCCTAAAACAGGGGCAGTAATTAGAATCAGTGCAACTACAAGTCCTAAATTCCGCCCTGGTAAAACATTAAAAGACATTATTGCAGGTAAAGCTGCCCTTAAAGTAAAGAAAGATAAACCTGTAAAAAAAGTTAAAGCTAAAGTTGTTAAAAAAGCTAAAGCTAAACCAATGAAAAAAGTTAAAGCTAAAGTTGTTAAAAAAGCTAAAGTTAAACCAATGAAAAAGGTTAAAGCTAAAGTTGTTAAAAAAGCTAAAGCTAAACCAATGAAAAAGGTTAAAGCTAAAGTTGTTAAAAAAGCTAAAGCTAAACCAATGAAAAAGGTTAAAGCTAAAGTTGTTAAAAAAGCTAAAGCTAAACCTGTAAAAAAAGCTGTGGCTAAAAAAGCTAAAGCTAAACCTGTAAAAAAGGCTATGGCTAAAGTTGTTAAAAAAGTCAAAGCTAAAGTTAAACCTGTAAAAAAAGCTATGGCTAAAAAGAAAAAATAATCTAAGTTTTAAACATCGTTAATTAATCTATAATAGCATGGTTATTTTAAGAACAAAATAAAAACTATAAAAAATAAAAATATCCATGCTACTTATCTTTAAAATATTTTTATTCCTTACAACTTATCTAAAATGCTATAATCTTGACCTGCCAGAAACAATTATTATTCTTCGCCTTTATTAGCCTTAACTATTAAAAGCATAATTTTAATTAAATACTGGGTTTTATATTTATTTAATCTTAATTAATACATAAAAAACAATTTTGTCACTTGTTTAAATATATTTTAATTAGATAAAATTGATACTAGAAAATTATAAAAATATAAATCATATTAAATCAGGAAAATAAGTAATGGAATACATTAGCCAAGATTGGAGTAAATCATTAACTCCTCAAGAATTAAGTCAATATACTGCAGATTATATTAAATATTGGTCTAACCGTTCATGTGGTCTAGCTTGCAGTGCTATGGCAATAAAAGCATTAAATAATGGTGCTTCTGTCGGCATAAATAAATTGCATGACCAATCTATGGCAATATATGCATTTACTATTAAAGGAATTATTCATGAGAAATTATCTAATATTCTCAATAAAAATGAAGTAAATGCAAAAGCCATAACCTGCCATATTTCAGAAATAACAAAAATGTTAGATAAGAATAATTTATTTATTGCCTCAGTATCTCACTTATTTTCTCCAGAAAAAAAAGGAGGTCATTTAATTTTAGTACACGGCTATGAAATAAAAGAAAATGAAATTTTTTTAAAAATTCAAGACCCATCTCCTTATGGTGAAGAAAAAAAATTAATAAAACTTTCTGAATTTGAAGATAGTTACTCTGGGAATGGCATTATGGTTTGGAAATAAAGACAGAATGTTTGTATTTTTATAATTTTATCGCTATCGGAAAGTTATCTATGTTAAAACGCAATCTTTCAAAAATATTGTTATCTCTTATAATAAGTAATTATGCTATAGGTCAAAGTAACTCTTTTATTGATACAACATCATTTAAATTTGTTCCAAGACCTAATAAAATTCAACCAAAACATTTTAAAAGTATTATCTCATCTAAAATCAATTCACATCCTTTTAAAGTTAAAATACTTTTTAGTAACGAATTATATACTTACAATCACACATACAAAAGCATCTATGAAAATAAAAATAGCTTAGAAATATTTTAATTTATAAGATTTTAAAAATCTTTACTTGTTTCTAATGATTTCACAAATTCCCGATTTTGTAAACCCTAAAATACGTACATGCCTCCAATCTTCAATAAACTTAGCAGTAAGATTATCCACCAGATTTTTTTGTTGTTGTATTGACATATTTTTTATAAAGTCAATTAAAATTATACCATTTAAATCATAAAGTTTTATCAGCTTGACAATCTCATCTATAGCTAAATAATTAACTTGGTAAAAATTTAATTTACTACTATAACTATTAATATCTATTAAATTTATTCCCGATAATTTATGAAAAACTAATGAACCATTATTAATTTTTATTACATCACCTAAAGTTTTCAATGTATCAATAATTTTAGCCTGCGGGTCTAATATTACTTCATGAATTAACCATAAGTTTAAGTATTGTCTAACTATTTGAAAAATTTCTTCATCATTAACTATAATGGTACAATCTTTACTTAAACTTGAATCACGCAAAAGCTGAATATAGTTTCCTACTCCTTGCATTAATAATAACTTTTCTGATGAATTACTTAATTTATATATTTTATTTTGTTTTATAATAAGTGACAGTATTTCATCCTCAATTACAGATATGTCTTTTAGATCATTAATAGCTGAACGAAAAATAATCCCATAATCTTTAAATTTACCACTAAGTTCCTTTAAATCTTCTCGTCTATTTAACGTTTTAGAATAATGATGGTGTTGCTCATTAGTTAAAATAACATACTTACCAATTAATTTTACTTCTGAGGAAAATTTTGCATGTTTATTATTATCTGCTCTCCAACGCATTTGACATAGTATCTTACTGCCTGTTTGTAATTTATTTTCGATAGGTAAATTTATAACTCCAACTTTATTATTTAAATAATCAATGAATGCTAATCTATTGCGTTTATTTATTGAAGTAATTTTAGCTAAATAAATAGACTCTAAACATGGTTCTACTAAATCCTGTAAATAATATTCAAGCTTACCATCTATATTGTAAGCATTTGTATAAACCATATTATCTATTTTACAAATAATAACTTTTGTTAGCATTCTTTATTCCCAATAAATATATTTGCCACTCTTTAAATAGAACAATATATTATAATTAACATTTAATAACCACTTAAAATTTGTTTGACTTTTATATACTCATATTATATAATACGTTCCTCTATGAAGCCTCAATAGCTCAGTTGGTTAGAGCGACGGACTGTTAATCCGCAGGTCGTAGGTTCGAATCCTACTTGAGGCGCCATTCCCTCTATTATAAACTCTAGAATTTAATTTAACTTTAACATATCAAATACATTATAAAAATATTTTTGCATCTAATAAATTTAATATAATTTTTTATTTTATAATCTTGATCAGGTATTAAAAATTATTTTTGCCTTACTTTTTCTGAATATACTTATTCAAACTAATACCTGTTAAAGTGGAAGAAAATATCGCCCATTTAGTTAAATATTTAACTAAACATATTACTGATAAGTACTGGTCTTTAATAATTCAAAACCGCCTCTTTCATTTCGCTTTACCATATTAATTTTTTCTAAATGTGCCATTATGCGGGCTGCTCTATTATAACCAATACCAAATCTAGTCTGTAATGAACTAATAGAGCAACGTTTTGTATCATATATAAATTTAACAGCTTCATCAAATATATCATCTTTTTCTACATTATCATCATTTTCATTCTCATCACCAAATAAATCTGCCCCTTCACTAGTACCATTTAATATTTCCTCTACATAGTTTGGCTTTGCAGTAGTTTTTAAAAACTCTACTACTTTATGTAATTCATCATCATCAACAAATGCACCATGAATCCTTTGCGGAAAACCTGTTCCTGGTTGCAAAAATAACATATCTCCCTGTCCTAATAAAGTTTCCGCCCCCATCTGATCTAAAATAGTTCTAGAGTCAATTTTACTTGATACCTGAAATGATATACGAGCAGGAATATTAGCTTTAATTAACCCAGTGATAACATCTACTGATGGTCTTTGCGTAGCCACAATTAAATGAATACCTACAGCCCTTGCTTTTTGAGCAATACGCGCAATATATTGTTCGATTTTCTTACCAGCTACCATCATTAAATCTGCTAATTCATCAATTATAATTACAATAAATGGCCAAGGTGATAAAGGTTCTCTATCCTCTTGATTAGAATCGCCTTCATTTAGTGGTTCATAAATATCTTGATTTTGATTTTTAGATTGAATAATTTTGTAATTAAAAGAATTAATATTTTTGCAACCAAATTTTGCCATTACTTTATAGCGTCTTTCCATTTCTGCTACGGCCCATTTTAAAGCATTAGCAGCTTGAGTCATATCTGTAACTACAGGTGTTAATAAATGCGGTATATCATGATAAAAAGATAACTCTACCATTTTTGGATCAATCATAATAAACTTAACTTCATTAGGACTTGCTTGAAACAAAATAGATAAAATCATAGCATTTATTGCAACTGATTTTCCAGACCCCGTAGTTCCAGCAACCAAAAGATGTGGCATTTTAGCTAAATCAGTTATTACTATTTCTCCAGTAATATCTTTACCTAAGGCTAACACTAACTTACTTGTATTTTCAGAATATATCTTAGAATCAAATATTTCCTTTAAATAAATTGTCTGCCGTTTAAAATTTGGCACCTCAATCCCCATTGAATTTTTACCTGGAATTGTTTCAACAATACGTACATTAGTTAGAGCTAACCCCCTTGCAATCTCTTTTGCAAGTCCTACAATTTTCTCTCCCCGTACACCATGAGACGGTAATAATTCATAACGTGTAATTACAGGACCGCTTTCAGCATTTGTTATTTTTGCTTCAACACCAAATTCAGCTAGCTTATTTTCAATAGACATAGAAACAAATTCTATTGTCTCCTGAGAAATTGATTCAACTTGCTTTTTAGGACTATTAAGAAGAGCTGTGCTGGGAAAGCCTCCTATACTATTTACAATGCTTAAATCAGTTTCCTTATTTAATTTCTTCTCAGATTTTGGCTTAATTTTTACTATACTTTGTAAAATGCTTTTTTTAGGAGGTGTTTCTGGAATATTTTCATTATCCAGTTCATCTAAATGTAATTCCTGTAATTTTACTAAATCACAACTTTCTAAAACAACATCATTATATTTAGCACTATTTTCCAATTGAGCTCTAACTAATTGAATTGTTTTTCTATACAACCACTCTATAGCATAGCCAGTTTTTTCTACCATAGATACTAATGACAAACTAAAGGTAAATGTAAATGAAATAATTAAGGTAAAAAATGAAATTAAAGAAAGGCCAAATTGCCCTAAATAAGGTGATGCATATTCAAATATACTATGCCCTAAAATGCCTCCATAACCATTATGAAGGTATTGAGTTTGCCTAGAATATAAAGCTATATATTCAAATAGCGATGAAGCCATAAATAATACTAAAAAACTCACTAATTGAAAAATGTTATACCAATTACCTACATCAATTTTATTACGAATAATTTTACGATAGCCTAAATAAAATATCCCTATTACCACCCACCAGCTAGAATTACCAAATACCGATAAAAATATATCAGCAGTATAAGAACCTACTAATCCCATTTTATTATTTACGTTTAAAATATCTGAACTCTTAAACCAACATTTATCAACTGGCGAATATGTTGCTAACATAATGCTAAGAATAATTGAAGTTGCAAATAATAATACCGCTAATGCATCATTTATTAATAATGCCTGCCGAGAAGGAAATATTGTTTCTCTATTTTTTTTTGCAAACTTTAAATTATCTTTAGCTATCACTTTTTATCCTACTTTATCATTTTGGAATATATTTCGAACGATAATTATGAATTTTTTCAAATAAAGCCGTAGTATTAACCCATGATCTAATTAAAAAGTAACATAATATAAAAATTAAAATAATACTAATAATAAAAGTAGCTAATGACATATCAAATCTATATTTTGCTAATAGAATTATTATATGCCCCTGCCCATAATTAATGAAATAACCTATAAAACAAGCCAATAATATCAAAATTATTAATTTAATCAATGAAGCCATAATATTTATTCCTAACTTAAATATTATTTAATTTACTTAATGATTTTAATGTTTTGTCGATATTAACTCCAGAATCAGAAATATCAGTCTTAGCTAGTTTTTCAAGCATATTGATCATTTTCTCATTCTTAACTCCATACGATGAATCAGAAATAAAATACTCTTTTAATGCATTAAGCACATTATTAAGGCTATACTTCCACGCTTCTTCATCATGCAACATTAAAGCCATTTTTGCATTTAATAAATTTAATCTAATATTCTGTTTGACAATATATTCTTGATCAGGAAGTAAAATTATTTTTGAATTACTATCTACTCTAGATATACTTACTAAACTAAATAATCTATATTTTACATCAATTAAAAATCTCTCCCATTTACTCTTGTTATCTATTGAATCTTTTTTTGTAATTAAAGTTACAGTGGTTATTGATCGTAAAACATTAATTTGACTATTTAATTCATCTAATTGAGCATTTAAACCTATAATATCAGCATTTTCTATTTGCTCTAATTTTGTAATATCTTGACTAATTGAAAATTTTAATTCTGTATACATGGCTTCTGTATTCTCATTTATTGAATTTTTTGCATATCTTAACAATTTAATCGTATTTTTTATATCATGATATACAAGTAATGATTGCATTGCTGCACTTATTAATTGATTAAGTTGAAATAATGAAACTTTTGATTTAATTCTAAAGAGCTGTCCTGATTGATTTTCTAATATTGAAATAGAATTTTGTAATTCAATAATTTTCTGATTATTTTTATAATTTAATTGTTTAAGAGAATTATTGCTTGATTTATAATCATTTAATTCTATTTGAAATTCTTTTTTTAATAAAAATCCTTGATAATAAATAAAAGAAACTGCAAGTATAAGACAGAAACAAAGAAATAAGGTAAAATTTCCTCCAGAATTTCTTTTTTTAAATTGATTATTTAACTCATTAGTTTGATCTGTCATTTGAAAATTCCTTAACTAAATTTACTAAAGAATATTGGGCTGCTTTATTTGAAATTAAAACTTTGCTAACTCCATAATTAGTTAGCTTTTCTGCAATATTGTTATGAATAGTAAAAAACTGTTTATTAAGTAGAACCTCAAGATAGCCATTCTCTTTAGCATTGCTAAATAACCATTCAACTAAAATACTGCTAGTAATTATTATACCTTGTAATTCCTTAGAAGTTAAACTTTTTTTAATAAAAGACACATCTATATATTTTTTATTTCTAATATAAATATCAATTTCTTGCCAATTTGCCTTAATCAAATTAAGTTTTTGCTTAAGAACATTACTTCCACCGACTCCTTTAACTATTAAGATTTTTTTATTTTTAAAATCTAAATATTTTAATTTTTCCTCAAATAAATTATCAGCACCAGAATTTTCAAGAGGATAAATAATTGGTAAAGCTGTTAAATCCCTAAGTTTTACGGCACT
>CAYZUJ010000029.1:0-5216 GCA_964481375.1 uncultured Neisseria sp.
ATTTATATAAATTATGACACTCTAAAATAGGTATTTTATTCATAACGCAACGCTTCAGCTGGATCAATTTTAGCTGCACTTCTACTTGGATATATAGTTGCTAAAAAACTCAAACTAATCGATACTAAAAAAATAATAGCAACATCTGAAAATACTATATGTGAAGGTAAATAATCAATATTATATACGGTCCCATTGATAATTTTACTATGAGTAAGTTTCTCAATAAAATGTAAAATCCTTCCTATATAATTAGCTAAAATTATCCCTAAAGCCGTTCCTGTTATAGTTCCTATTATACCTGCTAAGCCCCCTTGAATTATAAAAATATTCATAATATTTTTTTTACTTGCACCCATAGTTCGCAAAATAGCAATATCTGATTTTTTTTCATTAACAGTCATAACTAAAGTTGAAACTAGATTAAATGCAGCAACTGCTACTATTAAAGTTAAAATTATAGACATCATTTTCTTTTCCATTTCCACAGCAGCAAAATAATCTTGATGCTGATCTATCCAATCACTAATCATTATGCCTGTGGGCAATACTTTTTCTAATTCTTCTTTATTTTTTACAGTTCTTGATAAATCTTTAACTTTTAAACGTAAACCGCTAACTCCATTATTCATTTTAAATAGTATTTGTGCATCATTAAGATTAATATAAACCATTGAACTATCATATTGATACATGTGTGTATTAAATATCCCTCCAATAGTGAATTGTTTTAGACGTGGAATAACGCCTGCTGGTGTTGATTGCCCATCTGGAGTAATAATAGTAATTTTATCACCAACTCCTACCCCCAACTGTTTAGCCAATTCTACACCTACTAAAACCTTAAAACTACTAGGGGTTAAAGAATTATAACTACCTTTTATTAAAGTATTAGCAATATTATTAACTCCCATTTCATATTTAGGAATTATACCTCTTACTAAAACACCATTTACATTACCCTCAAAATTAATCAAGGCATTACCATCAACATAAGGTGCATAATTTATTATTTGAGAATTTGTTTTAGTTTTTTCACCAATTTCTTGCCAATTTTGTAAAATTCCTGACGCGTCTGATAGTTGCATATGCGAAGAAATACCAATTATTTTAGCCCTAATATCCCGCTGAAAACCATTCATAACTGATAAAACTGTAATTAATGCTGCAACCCCTAATGCAATACCTATTATAGAAACAATAGATATAAAAGATACAAAACTATTTTTTTGCTTTGCTTTTAGATATCTTAATCCTATTTTTACTTCAAACCTAGTAAACATAATTAACCCTTTTCATATGGATTGAATAAATTCTCAATAAGATTCATAAGATATAACCTTAATTGTTCAGGGTTAATGCCCATTAATATACCATCTTCAAATGCATCTTGAGCAATTTGTCTTAACTCTTCAATGTTTTGTTCCATCACTTTAATTTTTTCTAAACAAGTAATTTTTTCACCTTTTGAACTATACCAAATTGGGTAATCATTCATATTATTAATGCCTTTTCCTTGCTTTCTTTGTATGTCTATTTTTTGATTTTCTTGGAGTATAATGAGCTCTATTTTTTCTTATAGAATGTCTATGTCTAACATGAGATTTTTTCTTATGCTTATAATATTGTGGTAGTGCTTCATCTTCTAAATACTGATAATTTTCAATTATAGTATTACCATTATCATCTTCGTTTTCTTGAACAATCCTTTTTGCACCATTAAATTTTGAACGCCAATATGCATCTAATTTTGTTATTTTAATAGTATCTCCAGTTCTTTGAGATTGAATAAATTGATTATTACCAATATACATACCCATATGACTATTTGAATATCCCATCGTATTAAAAAATAATAAATCTCCCGGTTCTAAATCTTTTAGTTTTATTCTTTTACCAAGTCTTGCCATTTCTCTTGCCGTACGAGGTAAGGTTATACCTAAAGATTTTTTAAATACATATCGGATAAACCCACTACAATCCATTCCAGTATCTGGTGTATTCCCACCCCATTTATAAGGAATGCCCATCAAACTTAAAGCTTGAAAAAGCATATTACCTACTGCATCTTTTGAACTTGCTGGTTTTATTTCAATGGTTTCATCTGATTCATCATATGCAAAAGCTGGTATAGATATAAATAATACCGCAGATAATAAAAATAGACGTAATAATCTTTGTTTTAGGTTCATATTAATTATTTCTTTATAAGCTACATAAATAACATTAAGCTACTCATTTTCTCATATTTAGCCAATATTTTTCAAATAAAACAATCCTTGCAAAAATCCTTTTTAAAAGTTGCAGTAAAAAAATTATTGTAAATTAAGACTTTGTAAAATGATTTCGCTAATATAAATCTATAAAAGACCATCTAAAATATTCTGCTATAATACTGACCTATTTATAAATAATGGAAAATATATAGTAATGAATAAAGAATATGAATTTAACAAATTAACTAAACGCTTAAGAGCATCTGTTGGTAAAGCTATCCATGATTATCAAATGATAGTCAATGATGATAAAATCATGGTATGTTTATCTGGAGGAAAAGATAGTTATACTTTGCTAGATATATTACTTGGCTTAAAAAAAATATCTCCAATCAATTTTGAAATAATTGCCGTCAATCTAGACCAAGGTCAACCAGGATTCCCTAAACACATACTTCCTCAATATCTTAATGATCTTAATATTCCATATAAAATTATAGAAGAAGATACTTATAGTACCGTAAAAAGAATAATTCCCGAAGGAAAAACCACATGTAGTTTATGTTCCAGACTTCGCCGTGGTATATTATACAGAGTTGCACAAGAAGTTGGCGCAACTAAAATTGCTTTAGGACACCATAGAGATGATATTTTAGAAACAGTATTTTTAAATATGTTTTATGGTGGTAAATTAAAAGGTATGCCTCCTAAACTCATAAGTGATGATGGCAACAATATTATTATACGACCACTAGCTTACTCAAGTGAAAAAGATATTAGTGAATATGCTGCTAATAAAAACTTTCCTATTATCCCCTGCAACTTATGCGGTTCACAACCAAATTTACAGCGTAAAGTTATAAAAGATATGCTAAATCAATGGAGCAAACAATTTCCAGGTAGAATTGAAACTATGTTTCGCTCACTACAAAATATAGTCCCATCTCATTTATTAGATACAACAAAATATGATTTTCTCAATTTAAAAAAGCTTGGTGACCCTATCTCTGAGGGCGATATTGCTTTTGATAAAGAAACCTTTTCAGTTCAAAAAAATACTATAAAAATTAATATAAAAAACTAAAATTAATTTTTTCTAAATAATTGAGAATGTGTTCCAGTTCTAAGCAAATGTAAATCGTTAAAAGTTTCTTTATAAATTAGGAGCCAATTTGGTTTAATATGTAATTCTTTACAGTTAGGGTATTTACCATTTAATTTATGATCAAAATATTCTCTAGGCATAAGCTTTTTATTAGCTATTTTTTCGACAGCTTCATCAATTAACTTATTATTTTTACCTTGTTTTTCAAGTTTCTTTAAATCTTTTTTAAAATGGTTTGAATATATGACATTTAAGGGCATTTTCAATCTTTCAGTAAAAAAAACTATGCTGTACCTGTACTACCAAACCCTTGCTCTGCACGATTGCTCATAGTAAAATCTTCTACTATTTTAAAATCAGCCTGCACCACTGGTACAATAACTAATTGAGCAATTCGTTCCATAGGATTTAGTTCAAATATTTCTTTACCTCTATTCCAAACGGAAATAAATAATTGCCCCTGATAATCTGAATCTATTAAACCAACTAAATTTCCCAAAACGATTCCATATTTATGCCCAAGCCCTGAACGCGGTAGAATCATTCCGCATAAATTTTTATCTTCTATATGTAGTGCAATTCCTGTAGGAATAAGCGTGGTCTCTTCAGGTTTAATAATTATTTTTTCATCAATACATGCTCTTAAATCTAAACCTGCCGCACCAATAGTTGCGTATGTAGGTAAACTATCACGAATTCTTTCATCGATTATTTTTAAACTAATTTGTTTCATAATTATCCTTTTTTAATTTTTAACTAACTGCATTGGGTCAATTGGCTTTCCATTTTGACGAATTTCAAAATGCAAAACTGCACTATCATTATCATTTAAACCCATTTCAGCAATTTTTTGCCCTCTACGTACTCTATCTCCTGCTTTAACTAAATTTACTTTATTGTGCGCATATGCACTTAAAAAAGCATTTTCATGCTTAATAATAATTAGGTTTCCATAACCTTTTAACCCATTACCACTATAAACTACATTACCATTATTGCTTGAATATATAGGCTGACCTTCACTACCACTGATATCAATTCCTTTATTAGCAACTATAAATTTTTCAATTTTACCTTTTGTCGGAATAACCCATTCTAAGCCTTCTTTATCTGAAGATTTTTCATTATTGTTAGCTATTTTATAAGGGGTTTTATTCGAAGATGGTTGAGAAACAGTTACCTGTCTTACCTTATTCTCACTACTTTCTAATGAACCTAATTGGGGCTCTTCATCAACATCACCTTTTCTTGTATCATTTTTTGAAATACCTGCTATATTATTTTGTTTTAAATAATTTGGTATTAAAGTAACATTTTCTATTGGAGCTGCATGTTCTCTTGCTGCGCAGGCAAATAAAAATCCACTCATAATATATATACTTAATCTTTTTATATTCATTCAACTTTCCTCATAATAAATCACCCCGTAACTGCCTCAACTATATGCATTTGATTAAAATCAGTTGGTAACATTCCTAATGGAGTAATTGATACCTTATTTTGTTTTAAAAAAACCTCAATATCTGTCCCCATTTCAGCCTCTTCAGGATCTGAAGACTGTCCCTGCCAATATATAATATTTCCTCGTGGTGTTGCCTGCTTTATTAATGGTTGATGTAGGGGTCTTAAACCTAATTTAGTAGTTTCATAACCTCCTATTTGACTATATAGTTTGTTAGGTATATTTACGTTCCACAAAAAAATATCGTCTAAAAGAGATTGTTTTTCTTCTATGCGTTTAACCAAATCAATTACTACTTTTGCTGCTGAATCTAAATTATTAAAAGTTGGTCCAGAAGTTGAACATGCTACACTGGATATTCTATGGATTGCTCCCTCCCTTGCAGCACCAACGGTCCCTGAATATAAAACATCTTCCCCTATATTCTCTCCCA
>CAYZUJ010000029.1:5226-12183 GCA_964481375.1 uncultured Neisseria sp.
CTAACTCTGGATAGTTTTTTAAATCTTCATAAACTACATGTAGCCCTAAGCGAACACTATCAGCTGGAGTCCCTGTAACATAATACACTCTCTCGTTTACTTTAGTAATAGAAATTGGTGAATAAACAGCTATAGATTGCCCAGCTCCACTTGAATTAAGTTCAGGAGCTATTAAAATTACATCATGGCCTTTTTCTAATAATTTTTGAAAGAGAATATTAATCCCATCAGCTCTATAACCATCATCATTAGTCAATAATATACGCATATCTTCTCCTATCAGGTAATTATTATAGGTTCTATATTTAATTTAATATCATAATTTTTATAAACTTGATCTTGAATTAATTTAGCAAAAGCTAAAATTTCCGCCTGATCTGCTACTGCATGATTTACTAATACCAATGCCTGCTTCTCATATACCCCTACATTTCCTTGACGAAAACCCTTTAAACCTAAATTATCTATTAACCAGCCTGCTGAAACTTTGGAATGACTTTCATCATAAGAAAAAATTGGCAAATTTGGATATTTTTGTTTTAGATTTTTAACTTTATCATTAGATAATATGGGATTATGAAAAAAACTACCTACATTACCAATCACTTTTGGATCAGGAAGTTTGCTTTGACGTGTTTTTATAATACATTTTCTTAAATCTTTTGCTGTTGGTAAATCTATTTTTTCCATTTGTCTAGCAATATCACCATAACTTATATTCAATTTTTCTATTAATGATAACCTAAACACAACTGCTGTAACTACATAATTATCATTATTTTTTAACAAACTATTCCTATAAGTAAATTTACATTCTTTATTACTTAATTTAACAAAAGATCTATCTTTTATACTATAAGCTTCTACATATTCTATAAAATCTTTAACCTCAACTCCATAAGCACCAATATTTTGAATAGGAGATGCACCAATTGTTCCTGGAATCAAACTTAAATTTTCTAACCCAAACCACCCATTATTAATTGTATAAGAGACAAAATCATCCCATATAACTCCCGCCATAGCTTTAACTAAAACAATATCATTTTTAGCACTTATTTTTTCTGTACCCATTAACCTATTACAAATTACAAACCCATCATATTTAAGAGGTAATATCATATTACTACCTCCACCTAAAACGAAATAGGACAAATTTTTAATTTTAATAAAATCAAATATTAAAGGTAATTGATTAATATCCTCTAGCATAGTAAAATATCTAGAATTACTAATAAGGTGCAATGTATTTAGATTTTTTAAGTCTTTATTGCTTTCTATTTTCATAGACCCCTCAAAAGTTATGGTGCCCCCGACAGGAATCGAACCTGTAATTGCCCCTTAGGAGGGGGCCGTTATATCCATTTAACTACGGAGACAAAATTTAATTTATCTAGCAAGTAATTTAAGAGCTTCTTTAATGCCATGACTTACATCAACAATATCTTCTTTTAAATTTTTCATAACTTGATAAATCTCTTTATCATTATAACCTAAACTATTCAATGCATTTATCACATCATATTTAATATTATTTCCTTCTCTTTTAACAACATCTTCTTGATTAATCCCCATAAACTGCATATTAGGTAAATTAAATTTATCTTTTAATTCTAATAACATTCTCTCAGCCATTTTTTTACCAATTCCGGGTGTTTTGCATAAAGTTGACGTATCTCCAGTTTGTAGCGCTACTGATAACTCATCAATAGTTAATGTTGATAATAAAGCCAATGCAATACGTGGCCCTATTCCTGATACCTTAATTAAATTACGAAAACAATCTCTTTTTTGTAGAGTTAAAAAACCATATAAAGAATGTGCATCTTCACGAATAACTAAATGAGTAAAAAGGATAATTTGACTACCTATTGAAGTAATATCACTACAATCTGACATAGGTAAATCTATCTCATAACCAATACCTGATACATCAATTAAAACCTGAGGCGGCCTAATGTAGATTAAATCTCCTTTAATTCTTCCAATCATTTATTATTCTCCTCAACTAAAATGTAGCAATTATAGAATTTTTATAAGTTTTTTTTATAAAATCTCTTACTTCCTTAGAATGAATTGCAATAACTAATTTTTTCATTTTAGGTAAATTCAAACTTTCTTTTCGCACAACAATAATATTTACATATGGGCTATCTTTTGCTTCAATAAAAATTGCATCTTTTACTGGATTTAAATTAGCATCTAGTGCATAATTTGAATTAATTACAGCAAAACTTAATTGTTTTGTAATTAAAGCTCGAGGTAGCATTGCTGAGTCTAATTCTTTAATAACAATATTAAATGGATTTGCAATTATATCTGTTTTTGTAGGATAAGACACACCATTTTTAATTTTAATTAAACCATTTTTTTCTAACAATAATAAAGCTCGACCTTCATTAGTTGTATCATTTGGTACTCCTATTAATAGAGGTGAATTTTCGCTACCTTTAGCTAATTTATCTAACTTTTTACTTAATACAAATTCCTTGAATTTTGGGTTATTACTTGCATAAAATCCCATTGGCTCGATTTCTACACCGGCTAATTCAACTAAATCGAAACCACGTTCCTTATTAAACTGTTGTAAAAAAGGGCGATGCTGATAAAAATTAGCATCTAATTGCTTTTGCCAAACTAATAAATTAGGCTGTATATAATCATTAAATTCACTAATTACTAAATCTATACCCTGTTTCTTTAAAATCGGTTTAACTTGCATTAGTATTTGCGCCTGCGGTATTGGAGTTGCCCCAATAGTAATAATTTCATCTGCATAAATAAACTTAATAAAAATAAATAAACTTAAAAATAGGTATTTCATAAAACTCGAACCTTAAAACTATCGTTTTTTAATTAACAAACCAATTTTATCACCAATAATTTGTATCAACTGCACTAATACAAGAAGTAATACAACTGTAATTATCATAATATTTGTTTGGAATCTTTGATAACCGTAACGAATTGCTAAATCTCCCAAACCGCCGCCACCTACTACTCCTGCCATTGCTGTATAAGACACTAGAGCAATTGCTGTAACTGTAATACTTGAGATTATATTAGGCAATATTTCCGGTAGTAAAATGTTCCAAACAATCTGCCATGTACTCGCCCCAAAAGACTCTGCCATATTAATAATACCTATATCAACTTCCTGCAAAGCATTTTCAATAAGTCTAGCAAAAAAAGGAAAAGCTCCAAATATAAGTGGCAATAATACGCCTTTTGCCCCCAATGATGTCCCTACTAAAAAAATAGTAAATGGCATCATCAATATTATTAAAATTATAAATGGCATTGACCTTAAAATATTAATTATAAACGATAATACATTATACACTAACTTATTTTTTAATAATTTACCGCCACCAGTTAAATAAAGAATTACTCCTATAGGTATACCTATTAAAGAACTAAATAATAACGAAATCCCAAGCATAAAAAGAGTATCGCCTATGGCCTGATAAAATTCGTGATAATCTATACCAGAAATAAATTGATCTATCATGATTAAAACCAAATATAAATATAAAATAAACTAATAAAATCAAAAAACGATTTTAACACAATTTTGCTATAATTAGTTACTCTATCAAACGTCTTTTAAAAAAAATTATAATTTTGAAAGTTAAAAATTAATGATTAAAAAAAGATTAAAAATTGTTTTTGCTGGCACTCCTGAAATAGCCAAAAACATTCTTTCATTTATTGTAGAATCTGGATTTATTGTGGATTTAGTTCTTACTAAACCAGATCAGCCATCAGGTCGTGGACAAAAAATATCTTTCTCTGCAGTAAAACAATTTGCTCTTAATCACAATATTCAAATTGAACAACCAATTTCTTTTAAAAAAAATCCTGAAACTCTAAATAAAATTAAACTTTTAAATCCTGACATTATAATTGTTGTTGCTTATGGGTTAATTTTACCAAAAGAATTACTTATTATACCTAAACTTGGCTGTGTAAATATTCATTTATCACTTTTACCGCGCTGGCGTGGAGCTTCCCCTATTCAAAGAACTATCATTGCTCAAGATATAATTAGCGGAGTAACCCTAATGCAAATGAATGAAGGCTTAGATACTGGTGATATTCTTATACAAAAAGAAATACCCTTAAAAAATAATGAAACTGCCAAGGAATTAAGCGAACGCTTAAATATTCTTTGTACAGAAATAATTTTAGAATATTTACAAAATTATAATTCATTTAAACCTTATAAACAAAATGAAGTGGGAGTAACATACGCTAATAAAATAGAAAAAGAAGAAGCATGTATTAATTGGCATGAAAACGCAAAAATTATTGATAGTAAAATCAGGGGATTTAATCCAGCTCCTGGTTGTTTTAGTTTTCTAAATAATGAACTAATAAAAATTTGGAATTCTAAATTAATTAATAAATCTAGCCAGATGCTTGAAGGAACAATCATAAGCATAGATAAATCCGGAATTTATGTAGCATGCGGTGAAAATAGCGTATTACTTATTACTGAACTACAAACTTCAGGAAAAAAACGACAGCCAGCTAGTCAATATATATTAGGACACCCTAATATTGTTAATAACAAGTTTTCTATGGAATAAAGCATTATGGATAACAATATTAAAACATATTCTTTACTAGCAGCTATTATTGCTTTATTTGTTTTAATTGGGGGGGTAATTGGTGGAAAAAATGGAATGATTATTGCTTTCATTTTTGCAGTTATCCTTAATTTTAGTGCTTATTGGTTTTCTAAAGATATGGTTTTACGAATGTATAACGCACAAGAAATTAACCCTCAAACTTCTCCTGAAATTTATCATACTATACAAGAATTAGCTATTAGAGCTAATCTACCTACACCTGAAATTTATATTATAAATGAAGTTCAGCCTAATGCATTTGCTACTGGTAGGGATCCAAATAATGCAGCAATTGCTTTTACAGTTGGCATATTAAACCTACTCGATTATGAGGAACTACAAGCAGTTGCTGCTCACGAAATATCACACATACGTAATAGGGACACTCTAATTTCTACAGTTGCTGCAATTATTGCAGGAAGTGTAGCAGCTTTAGCAAATTTTGCCTTAATTTTTGGTTCACGTGATGAAAATGGTAGGTCAAATATTGTTTTTGGAATTTTAATTGCAATTTTAGCACCTATAGCTGCATCTATTATACAATTAGCTATTTCTCGCTCGCGAGAATATATGGCTGATGAGGGCGCAGCTTGGCTTACAAATAATCCCCAAGCATTAGCTCGGGCTCTAATTAAAATTGAAAATCATGCTCAAAATGTTTATATGAAACCTGCTCAAGAAAATCCTGCAACTGCACAAATGATGATTATTAATCCTTTAAGTGGAAATTCAGATAGCTTATTTTCCACACATCCTAATATTCAAAATAGAATTAAAAAATTAAAAGAAATCGCCAAACATATGGGGCAAATTTGATATTAAAATGTAATATTTTAAATTAAATTTATAACAAATGATACTTATTCTTGTATTATAATAATGCTGCTAGCTTAATTATAATTAAGCTGTAACATATTTTTACTAGGGAAGGCTCTGTTTTATGAAAAAGAATAACTTTACAAAATTACTGCTTGCTTTTATTACAACTTTAGCTACATCAGCTTGGGCATCACATCATTTTAAAGTTTGCTATTATAATTATACATCTTCTAGCATTAGCTATAATAATAATGGTGGTAGTATTAGATGGAAAGATAGAGGCGAATTAAGAGATGCAGGTATAATTGAATCTAATTCAGGAAAATGTTTCCTTGATGTTACTGATGAAACAATATTTCGAACAGATTCTGTATCTTTTTATGTTAATGGTAAAAAAATCACTATTGCTAATCCAGGATTTACTAAACCTTATGTAATGGCTCAAGATGCAGAAGTAGATACTTTAACTAAGAAAAAAAGCTTTTTAACTAAGACTATTAAAAATGGTAAAGAAAACTTTAATTTAAATGTATTTGTTATGCGTGATGGCTCTATTGTTTTAAGTAATAGTGATAATCCCGAAGATCAATCTAGTATAATTAAACCAAGGACTTTACAATAAAATATGAGAAATTTAAATGAAGAAATATAAAATACTTAAATTTACCTTATCATTTTTATTCGTCTGCCTTTTTTTACAGTCATTACAAGGTTGTGCAGCTGTTGCAGTAGGAGCAATAGCTGCAGGTGCTGCAGGCACAACTACTATAATTGCCACTGACCCTAGAAGTTCTGGAGTTATAATTGATGATAATACTACTGAAACTAAACTGCAATTGAATTTTGCACAAAATTTAAGCGATGCTAATATTTATGTTAACTCATACAACGGAGTAGTTCTTCTATCTGGACAAGCACCTACCGAAAGCACTAAATCAAAAGCAGGCTTTACCACAAAAGCAATGCCTGGCGTTAAACAACTTTATAATTATCTTGACGTAAGATTACCCCAATCTTATGTAGCTCGTAGCGAAGATACATTTACTACTGCTCAAGTTAGAGCTAAAATTTTATCTCTTAAGGGAGTCTCAAGTAATAATATAAAAGTAATTACCACTAACTCAGTTGTTTATTTATTAGGTGTACTATCTGTTGATCAAGCCAAGCAAGTTGCAAATATTGCTGCTAAAACTAACGGAGTTAGCAAAGTTGTTACTTTATTTGAGTATGTTAGTAATTAATTTAAATTTCATTAATTATATTACTAAGCTTTAGGAAATTTATGGAAACTGTCCCTTATCTAAAAACTGCACTAACAGGTCCACTTCTTGATTTAGAAAAAATCTGTTTAACAAAAAAAATGAAATAGAACGATGGTTTAGAATAAAATGGCAAAAACAGAAACTTTAACATTTGAAGATTTTAAAAAAGAAGTGCTTTCTGATTTTAAAATTGCAAGTATAAGTAGAGAATGTAGTTTATTAGGACGTAAAGAAGTACTTAC
>CAYZUJ010000029.1:12193-15187 GCA_964481375.1 uncultured Neisseria sp.
GGCAAAAACATACACCTCCATTTTATGGTTCAGTAGATTTAAGAAATAGTGGTTTTAAATTAACTCCTGTAGATATGAATTTATTTCCCGGCGGTTTTAATAACATTAACGATCAATTTATTCCCCTTGCAGTTCATGCAATTAGTGGTTTAATAACAAATACGTGTCCAAATGCAAAAAAACTTTTATTAATCCCTGAAAATCATACTCGTAATTTAGCTTACTTTAATAATATTTACGCCCTGCAACAAATTTTACAATTAGCAGGAATTGAAACTGCTATTGGTTCATTATCAAATGAAATAACAAAAGATACAGAATTTAAACTAATAAACGGCAAAACTCTTACTTATACTCCTATTATTCGTGTAGGTAATAGAATTAAAACTATTTCCGGATTTGATCCATGTTTAATATTATTAAACAATGATTTATCAAATGGTAAACCAAATATATTAACTAATCTTGAACAAACGTTATTACCGCCACTTAATGCAGGTTGGTATATGCGCAAAAAAACAAACTTTTTTACAAAATACAATGAGATATGTGATGAGTTTGCTCAATTAATTGGTATTGATCCATGGCAGATTAATCCTTACTTTGATATTTGCTCTAATCTAGATTTTACTAATAAAAATGGTTTAAAAGAACTTGCAAATAAAATAGATTTGATGCTTAATAAAATTGCAAATAAATATTTAGAAGAAAATATTAAAGAAAAGCCATATGTAGTTGTAAAAGCTAATAATGGAACTTATGGTATGGGTATAATGGTTGTTAAATCTGGACAAGATATTTTAAATATAAATCGTAAAGAACGAAACAAAATGGCTGTTATTAAAGAAGGATACCAAGTCCATGAAGTAATAATTCAGGAAGGCGTTCATTCTTTTGAAGAAATTGACGGTAAAGTTGCTGAACCAGTCGTTTATATGATTAACAACTTTGTTATTGGTGGTTTTTATCGTGTTCATTCAACAAAAAGACGAGATGAAAACCTTAATGCTGCCGGAGCTGACTTTATACCTCTTACCTTTGCTTCCCACTGTATTGCCAAATTAGATGAAGCCCCTGATTGTGCACCTAACCGCTTCTATACCTATGGTGTAATTGCTAGACTTGCGTTACTATCAAGTAGCCTTGAATTAGAACAATATACTTAACTTATACATTAAATAACTATTTAAACTATTATTAGAATATAAAACTGCAATAGTTTATTAACTCCTAACATCAGTATAAATCATTATAGACCAGACTATTATAACCATAATAGAGTAAAAAAACATTTTTTTAGCCCATAGATTGCTATTATTAGCTTTAAAACCCATTATTGAAATTCTAATCCAAAATATACTAAGAAAAGCAATTACCGTAAAATAAATGTAGCCTGTATATCCAAACAAAGTCAACATCGACATGGCAATAGTAAATGCTACAATCCATATTAACATATTAACTTTTGTGAAGTATATACTTGTTTTTGCAGGTAATACTGGAATCGACACCTTTAAATAATCATCTAATCTATAAATCGAAATTGCATAAGAATGAGGTATTTGCCAAATACATAGTATAAAAAATAAAATTACCGCACCTAAATCAATACGATTAGCTATTGCACAATAACCAACTACCGGCGGAATAGCCCCAGCAATACTGCCTATAATAATTCCATAAACTGAGATGCGCTTAAGCCATAAACTATATACTACAACATAAAAAAATAAACCAAATAACGCAATTATAACAGTAAGCAAATTAGTTTTAAATAAAACTATTGCCCCTAATATTCCCAGTGCAATCGCATAAAAAAAGGCTAATTTTTCAGACATAAGCTTTGTTGCTAATACTCTATTTTTAGTGCGTTCCATAATTTTATCAATATCTCTATCAATATAATTATTAAAAACACAACCTGAAGCTATAATTAAAGAGATTCCTATTAGCGTTATTAATAATAATTTATAATTTATAACACCTTTAGAAGCAAGGAAAAAACCTGCAGCAACTGTTACTAAATTTCCAAGTATAATACCAGGCTTAATAATAGAAAAGTATTTTCTTATTAAAATAATATAAACCTTTTAAAATTAGGAAATTAATGCATCATATTATAGTCTAAATTATTCATAATCCAAATTGCTCCAATAACTATAATAGCTACTACTAAAATTGTGAATAAAAAAGCTATTAAATTCCAACGTGGTTTAGATTCAGAGCTTAAATGTAGAAAAAATATTAATTGAACCAATAATTGTATAACCCCTAATATCACTATGGAAATAATAATATAATTATGTGCAAATAAATGATTAACCACTACTAAATAGGGTAATATTGTTAATAAAATTGATAATATAAACCCAATAATATATGACTTATAAGTTCCATGCCCACTTCCATAAGTATCTACTGCATTATTATGATGGCTAGTCATTATATTGCTCCCATTAAATAAACTATTGTAAATACAAAAATCCAAACAATATCTAGAAAATGCCAAAATAAACTCAAACATGTCAATTTTACTATAGTTGTAGGATTAATTCCTCTAAATATAACATGCAATATAAGAATAGTCATCCATAATAATCCTGAAGCAACGTGTAATCCATGAGTTCCTACTAAAGTAAAAAATGCTGATAAAAATCCTGACCTATCCCAAGCATTACCCTCATTTATTAATTGGGTAAATTCTTTTAATTCCATCACCAAAAATGATGCACCTAATAAAAAGGTAATAAATAACCAACTAATAACCTGCCTTTTATTCATTTTATGCATCGCTAACATTGCAAGACCATAAGTAAAACTACTAGTTAATAAGATAAAAGTTTCAGTTAAAACATAAGGCATGCTAAATAATTCTTTTGCTGGTGGCCCCCCAAAAGTATTATTATGTAAAACGGCATAAGTTGCAAAAATACTTGCAAATAAAACACAATCACTCATAATATAAATCCAAAATCCAAAAATTATTTTTGAACC
>CAYZUJ010000029.1:15197-18315 GCA_964481375.1 uncultured Neisseria sp.
AGAGTCATCCATGACAAATAGCCTTCCAAGGGAATAACCTTGGGTTGCACAGTACTTCTCAATTTCATCTCTTAAATCGCCAGATTCTAACGGTTTTAACTTATTGAATAATGGCAGGATCAAAGTAGTGCTAAACATAAACATAATAGTTGAGAAAATCACCACGGCAACCCATGACCAAATCCAAAAATTATTTTTGAACCCGAATCTTCATGCTGAAAATTTTCCATATCATGACTAAGAGTTTCTGTATGCATTATCTATTCCTATTCAAAATTTCTGTTTCTAATTTTTCTACTTCATCAGCTTTAACATAATAATCAATTTCATTATCAAAAGACCGAAAAATAACACAAGCAATCATACCAACAAAACCCACTATAGCTAACCAAATAATATGCCATACTAAAGAAAAACCAAATACTAGACTAAATGCTGCAATCATAAACCCTATCCCAGTATTTTTTGGCATATGAATATCTTCATAATGTAACTTCTCTTCTATATTATTATTTAATCTATCTTGTTTTGTCTTCCAAAATGCATCTCGACTAGTCACTTTAGGGATAATAGCAAAATTATAAAATGGCGGTGGCGAAGGAATTGACCACTCTAAAGTTCTACCATTCCAAGGGTCCCCTGTTTTATCTCTATACTGATTACGTTTCATAATACTAACTATAATTTGTACAACCAAAAAACCCACACCTAAAGAAATAATCAAAGTACCAATTGAAGCAACAATTAAATATGGCTGCCAGCCTGATGCAATATCATAATGGTTCAATCTTCTGGTCATTCCCATAAAACCTAATATATAAACTGGAATAAACGCTAAATAAAATCCTACCATCCAACACCAGAATGACATTTTTCCTAGCTTTTCATCTAATTTAAAACCAAATGCTTTAGGAAACCAGTAAGTAAAACCTGCTAAATAAGCAAAAACCACACCCCCTATTATAGTATTATGAAAATGGGCTATTAAAAATAAACTATTATGAAGCTGAAAATCTGCAGCAGGAACTGACATCAATACCCCTGTCATTCCACCAAATGTAAACGCTACTAAAAAGCCTAATAACCAAAGCATGGGAACGGAAAATACAATCTTCCCCCTGTACATAGTAAATAACCAGTTAAAAATTTTAACGCCAGTTGGTACAGCAATAATCATAGTTGCTATACCAAAAAAACCATTAACATTTGCTCCAGCACCCATAGTAAAAAAATGATGCAACCAAACTATAAAAGATAAAATAGTTATAACAAAAGTTGCCCATACCATTGCTGTATAACCAAACAGTCTCTTATGAGAAAATGTAGCAACAATTTCTGAAAAAATTCCAAATCCAGGTAAAACAAGAATATAAACTTCAGGATGCCCCCAAGTCCATATTAAATTTATATACATCATAAAGTTACCTCCAAAATCTGAGGTAAAAAAATGCATACCTAAATAACGATCTAGTGCTAACATTGCTAAAGACACTGTCAATACCGGAAATGCTATAATAACCAAAATCATACTACATAATGCAGTCCAGACAAATATTGGCATCTTCATTAAATTCATTCCCGGGCAACGCATTTTCATAATTGTAACAAAAAAATTAATCCCTGATAATAATGTACCTAATCCGGAAATTTGCAAACTCCATATATAATAATCTACCCCCACTCCTGGGCTAAATGCTAATTCAGAAAGAGGAGGATAAGCAAGCCATCCAGTTGCTGCAAATTCCCCAACAAACATAGATAACATTACTAATACAGCACCTACTACAAACAACCAAAAACTTAAAGAATTTAGAAAAGGGAAAGCAACATCTCTAGCTCCTATTTGTAAAGGTACAATCAAATTAAGTAACCCAAACATAAATGGCATTGCCATAAAAAATATCATTATAACCCCATGAGCAGTAAAAATTTGATCATAATGATGTGGCGGTAAATATCCATGAGAAGCCCCTGCTGACAAAGCTAAATGCGAACGCATCAAAATTGCATCAGCCAACCCTCGAAGTAACATTATAATTGCAACAATTATATACATTATTCCAATTTTTTTATGATCTACCGAAGTTATCCATTCATTCCACAGCCACTTCCATTTTTTAAAATAAAAAACTGCACCTATAATCATTAAACCCATTAAAGCTACTACAAGCCCTGTTAACATAATTATGGGTTCATTAAAAGGTATTGCGTTAATAGTTAAATTTCCAAGCATTTTAATTTCCTATTTTAATTATTACATTTTTTCCATATTTTTATTTATACCGCCTACTGGCATCATATATCTAGCTATTACAGTTTTAAATAGATTATTTTCTACATCTGAGTAATATTGCGGAATATTATTTTCACTTGGCTTTGCTAATTTATTATATTCTAAAATAGTTAATTTATCTTGAGATTGTCCAACCAAGTTAACCCAATTTGTGAAATCTTTTTCTGAACTTACTTTAGCTATAAACTTCATTCCAGAAAATCCAGGACCACTAAAACTTGCTGAAAATCCATTATAACTTCCTTTTTCATGAGCAATCAGGTGCAGTTTTGATTGCATTCCTGGCATAGCATAAATTTGCCCGCCAAGCTGAGGAATCCAAAAAGAGTTCATTGGTGCATCAGCTGTTATTTTAAAATTAATAGGACGATTTTCAGGTATTTGCATGTAATTTATAACAGCAATATTTTCATCAGGATATATAAAAAGCCATTTCCAATCTAAAGCAATAACCTCAATTGTAATTGGTTCACCACTAACATTAAGTGGCTTATATGGATCTAATTTATGAGAACTTTTCCAAGTAATTATTGCTAAAATAGTAATTATTATTAAAGGAATCGTCCAGACAACCATTTCAATTTTTACACTATGTGCCCATTCAGGCATATATGTAGCTTTTTTATTGCTGGCTCTATAACGCCACGCAAATAAAAAAGTCATAATTATTACTGGAATAACTACAATAAGCATAAGTAATGTAGAAATAATAATTATATCTTTTTCATCAGCTGCTATTGAACCTTTAGGATCAAAAATTACTAACTTACTACCACTTAAAAATAATACTAGCCCAATAGATATAAAAACTTTTAACTTATTAGC
>CAYZUJ010000030.1:0-3939 GCA_964481375.1 uncultured Neisseria sp.
AGAACTAGATTATACCAAATTATTACACGGTTTTGAAAAAATGAAAGGTAGTAAACTAGATATCTTCTGAAAATATAGATGGTTCATAGTATACCTCTATCAATATTAATTTAATAAATTCGCAATATCTTATTTTAACATATAAAATGTTATAATATTACTATATTTTTCAAATTTAAAATTAACGTTTGCTTTGGTAAACAAACTCCATCAGATTTTATTAAAGATATTACTTGATAAATTTTTTATTTATATTACTTCCTTATCCCATATTATTTGGATTATATGCTATTCCTTAATTATTTTAACTATAAACTTAATTAATTTTGCCAAATATTTCCTGCATATGTTGCCACAAAAAGATGATTATTATTAAGTAATAAAGATGTAATAGAAGAATAATCATTATATCTTGCAACTCGTAAAAATTTACTATCATTATTTTTTAATAAATACAGACTTCCATCTTCAGTTGGGTTAAATAAATTTGCTAAACCAACATATAAATTATTTGAATTATCAACAGCAATATCAGAAATATATCCTTCGCTAGATAAAGAATTTTTAGTTAATTTTATCCAAGTATCACCGTTATTTATTGGTAGAGCAACTTTATATATATTAGCAAGACTAGTACCAGCATATAATGTATTATTTACATAACGTAATACAGTTACAAATTCGTTATTTTGTAGTATTATAGGAGTAATATCTACACTATTTATACCATCTAAACTTATTTTTAACACTCCATTTTTTTGAGTCGGAGCATAAACATAACTATTATCAGTAGTAATTTTACCAACCCCTGAATCAATTCCAGTTACATTAAACTCTTGAGGGCTACCACTTTCTTGATAGACTACTAGCTTTCCGCTACTATCTTGATTTGCAGTAGAGTAACCAATAAAATAGTTATGATTTATATGTAGCAAGCTAGTCACCCCAAGACCAGAACTTCCTTGACTATGGATTAAATAATTGCATATATTTAAATTACAATCTTGAACTGAACCATTAAAATGGCCTACAATAACTTCCGTATTTGATACTGGCAATATTGCAGTAGGTGCACTTGTAATATAATTAGACCATGAATTTGATAAATTTGTCCAGTTGCCATTATTTAATTGCCATACATGCCTAAAACCTGCTACACCAGGTGTATTACTATTTCCTAATAACAAATTATCATCGAAGAAAGCTAATGATAGAGCAACCGAATTTATTTCATTATATCCGCTATTATTAATTAAGTTAGCCCACATTATTACTTGAATAGGTAAAGAGCTACTTACAGTTGTGCCATTGCCTACTTCTCCATAATTATTATTACCCCAACAATAAACCTTGTTATCACTGGAAATTGCACAAGTATTTTCTAAACCAGTAATTTGTACTATACTACTACCACTAGGAATAGCACTATTTCCTCCAATAGCAATAGCTACTGGTAAAGAACTATTTGTAGTTGTACCGTTGCCTAATTGTCCATAATCATTATTACCCCAGCAATAGGCTACCCCATGATTATCAATAGCACAGTTATTCATTCCATTATTTGAAATTTCTGATATAGTACTGTCACTAGGAATAGCACTGTTTCCACCAGTAGTTACCTCTACTGGTAAAGAACTATTTGTAGTTGTGCCGTTGCCTAATTGACCATACCAATTAACACCCCAGCAATAAGCCTTATGATTACTTGCAATTGCACAGGTATTATATTCATTTGTTGAAATTTGTAATATAGTACTATCATTAGGAATAGCACTATTTCCACCAATAGTTACCTCTACTGGTAAAGAACTACTTGTAGTTGTGCCGTTGCCTAATTGTCCATACCAATTAGCACCCCAGCAATAAGCCTTATGATTACTAGCAATTGCACAAGTATTAAACGCACCTGATGAAATTTGTAATATGGTACTACCACTAGGAATAGCACTATCTCCTCCAATAGCAACAGCTATAGGCAAAGAACTATTTTTAGTTGAACCATTGCCTAATTGTCCATAATCATTACTACCCCAGCAATAAGCTACACCACTATTATCAATAGCACAACTACTAAAAAATCCTACTGAAATTTGTGATATAGTATTACCACTAGGAATAGCACTACTTCCGCCAATAGCAATAGCTACAGGTGAAGAACTATTTGTAGTTGAACCATTGCCTAATTGTCCATAATTATTATTGCCCCAGCAATAGGCATTATTATTAAAAATACCACATGTACTTAAGTACCCAACATCAACTTTTGAAAAACCAAATACAGCATAGGGGTTAGATAGTGATTTTTTAGAACTTTTTGTTTTTAGCGTTGAATTATTAGCCTCATTTTTAGTTATAGTTCCAGTTTGATTTTCACAAGCATTCAAATTAATGATTAAAAACATGGAAATGCTCAAACTTAATATATTAAATGAATGCAAAAAATTGTTGAATTTATTATATGTTTTTTTCATTTTCATTATTAACCCACAAAATCTTAATTTTTAAAAAAACCCCCAAAATTTGGGGGTCATAATCTAACAACTTTAATTAAGTTAGAAATTTATACCCTATAATCTAAGTATACTACTTAGCCCTAAATTTTGGGTTCCTAGATAACTATTCCAACTTGAAGTAGATGATGGATCATTTGATGTAAAAATTCCAGAACCTGACGTTATAAAAGCAAACGGATATTGCCAACCATCAAAATAATTAATGAATCCAGGTACGCTAACTGGTAATGTAGCTAGCGTAAAGTTGACTCCATCTGGTGATGTATAAACTGAACTTACTGCAGCAGCAGTCATCATCCATAAATTAGATGAAGAAGTAATAGCATTATTACTCTGAGCTCCAACTGTTGATGATGTCCAGTTTACTCCATCTAATGATCTAGAAACTTGACCTACATTACCAACAGCCATGAAAGCCGAAACACCATTTACAGTTCCATAGCCTACAGCATTAAAAGTATTAGCTCCGGATATAACTGAGACAAATGTTCCTATACTACTAGATGAAGAAGTAATATTATAACTTATCTGACCATTATTACCAACTGCTACAAAAGTCGGTATAGAATTATTTAAAGCATAAATAACTCTATTATAGTTATTACCTCCAACTGTAGTTGCTGACCACGTTGATCCATTTGTTGATGAAACAATTGTACCACTAATACCAACTGCTACAAAAATTCCGTTACCAAAAGCAACAGACTGTAATATTTGTAAAGTACCACTAGAAGCAGAAGTCCATGTTGATCCATTTGTAGAATAAACAATTGTACCATTATTACCAACTGCTACACAAGTACCATTACCGCAATCAATAGCAGATAAATTTTGAGTTGTGTTACTTGTTGCACTTGCCCAGGTTGTGCCGTTATCAACAGAATAATAAATTGAACCAGAATTACCTACAGCGATTTGCATTGGAGTTAGTACACCATTAACTTGTAAACTAGTAGCAGTCATAGCATTAATAGGTATACTAAGCGGGTCTGCAGGATATGTCCAAGTTGTCCCTCCATTAGTTGATGCAAGAACTACTGAATTAGCACCACCAGTAACAAATGTATTATTACCAACATAGAGAACTGCATCTTTAACATTAGTAGCAGCATTACCCAAAGCTGACCCTTGTACTGCTAATGGCATGGTAATAGTTGCTGCTGCCCAAGTCGCTATTGCAGTTGTTGAAACTGCAATATTTCCATTATTTCCAGTAGCAACAAATGTTGTGCCGTTACTTCCACCAAAAGCCAAGCCAGTTATTGGAGTAGCACCTACAGGTGAAGTAGCTACAAGCGTAAATGCTGTAGGAGCACCGCCTGCACCAGATGAATACACAATTTGACCAGTAGTTGCTCCAGCAACAAATAAATTATTACCAAAAACCATAACTCTTAAAGGATTAGCACCGACTAAAGATGCCACT
>CAYZUJ010000030.1:3949-17363 GCA_964481375.1 uncultured Neisseria sp.
AAAGATGGCACTTGTGTTCAAGCACCTGTAGGTTCAGCATTAGCAGCAACAGATTGATATGCTATTGCTCCCGTAACTTCTCCAATCACCCAATAGTTTGTCCCAGCAATAGTTCCAAACATTATAGAACTTGCACCAACGGCTGTTGCTGTTCCAGCAGTCCACGTTACTCCGTCTGGTGAAGAGAAATTTAAACCAGTTGCTGCATTTGTAACAGCTACAAATCTGCCATTAGCATAGGATAAAACCGGTGCAGTTGCTGCCGCAGTCAATCCTGTTGCAGTGGAAGTTGACCAAACAAAGCCATTTGTTGAGAAAAATGCATTACCTGCATTATCAAGTGCTACGAATCTTCCACCACCATATGCAACTTCCATAAGTGGATTAGCACCTAAGATGATTTCCTGCCAACTTACACCGTTATTAGTTGAATATGTTATATTACCAGTTCCAGCAGTTCCACCAACTCCCACAATAACACTACCACCATCAGTAGCATATTCATTTATTACATTTGCGGTTGTAGAAGCATAAAATCTTTGCATATTGAAAGAAGAAAAAAGCGATGCTGAAGGCGAAGATGCTGCCCCTTGGTTTCCTAACATTAGTACATTAGAACCAGATACCATAATTTGTTGAACAGACATGGCTAACATATCTACAACCCAGTTTATACCATCACCCGATACAGCTAAGTCTGCATTAAGAGCAAGGGTTCCAAAAGCTATTGCAAGTGCATTAGTATTAAAAATAGAAACTTCATTTCCTATAATTGTAGTTCCCGTAGAACTTTGAATACCAGAAGGACCACCAATTACAGTAAGAGTATAAGTAGAACTTGAAGCCAATCTATCAGTTAAGGTAAATGTAGCTATTTCATTATTACTAGATAAAACAGGCGTAGGTAATGTAATTTGTGTGCCATCAAGAGTTTCTAACTGAACATTAGCTAAAACATTAGCTGCACTTAAAAATGGTGAACCTGCCTGCAATACGATTGTTGATTGTATAGGCGAAACTGACGCTAGATTACCTGGTGATGCAATCGATACCGTAAATGAAGAATCAGATCCAGTTGTAAAAGTAAAAGTTACTGGCGTTACAGCAACACCAGAAGTACTTACTAATTGGTTATTTACCAACACCTGATATTGAGTATTTGCATTAAGAGTGCTAGATGGGCTAATAGTAATACTAGTACCACCAGCAGTTATTGAGGAACTTACAACACCTCCTCCCACTTGTTGCAACACTACAGATCCACTAGGAACAGTTGTCACTGATAAACTTGTGCTGAGCTGTATTGTCGTCGTTCTTGAAACATTAGTTGCACCATTCGATGGACTCGTCATAGTAACAGTTAAGGCACCGCCACCGCCACCGCCACCGCCACCGCCACTAGAACTACCCCCACCACAGGAAGATAGTATCAAACCAAATGTTACTATAAATAACACATGCATTATTTTTCTAAACATAGTCACACTCCTAACAATTCAAATTAAAATATTTATGAATTACAAGTTCTCTTATTATCTACTTATTAGGTAAATTAATAATCTTATTTCCATGATTATAGCATAATTTTCTTTATGTGTTAATTTTTTTTATCAAATATTTTTTGTCTGATTTATTATTTAATAATTTATGATATGTGATTATTATAAATACCATATTAATGCATTACAATATCTACAATACGTAGAACTTATTTTTTGTATAATATAATGTTAATTATACGTAAAATAATAATTTTAATTTATTATTATTATTAATATAATAGATTCAAAATATTTGTTTTTAATAAATATTTTTTGTCTGATAATAATTTTGTTTTTTATACAATGGGTTTATAATGAATATAGATGATTAATTATTAAGAAGGATTTAAAATAAATCTAAAGTTGAAAAAACTTAATATTGATTATGTTTATGAATAGCCAATAAAATGCCAAACTCAAGCATTAAAACTATAGTTGCAGTCCCCCCATAACTAATTAATGGTAAAGGAACGCCTACAACAGGGAATAATCCTGTTACCATTCCCATATTGATTAGAACATATAATGCTAATGATAGTACAATACTTCCTGATAATGCTTGTGTAAAAGTATCTTTTGCTTGTTGCATAATTCTTAATCCGCGTAAAACAAGAATTAAATATAGCATTAAAACTATTATTACACCAACAAATCCTGTTTCTTCAGCTAAAACGGAAATTACAAAATCAGTATGTTTTTCCGGAATAAATGATAAATGAATTTGCGTTCCATGCAAATAACCTTTGCCAAATAAACCCCCTGAACCAACCGCTATCATTCCTTGAATAATATGATAACCTTTTCCTAAAGGATCAGCATAAGGATTTATTAATGTCAATATGCGATGTTTTTGATAACCATGTAAAAAATGCCAAATTATTGGCGTTGATATAATAAATAATAATATAGCAATAATAATAACTCTCCAAGGTAATCCTACAAGAAATAAAATAAAAAAACCTGTTGCTAAAACCAAAACTCCAGTACCTAAATCAGGTTGTTTTGCTATTAAAGCAAAAGGTATTAGTATTAATATACCACTTTTAATAAAATCTAAAAACTTAGGAGGCGTTGTAGCTTTAGAAAAATAAAAAGCTAAAATCAAAGGAACTGATAATTTACACAATTCTGAAGGTTGTAATCGCACGCCAATGTTAATCCAACGAGCAACCCCGTGAGATCTAATCCCAAAAAAAATAACTGCAATTAATAGAATTATACTCATTACATAAAACGGTATAGCTGAATTTTTGATATTATTAATACTTGTATTTGCAACTATTATTAATAAAATAAATGATAAAAATAAATAAAATACATCATTTATTAATCTATTAAACACTTGATCATTTGCAGAATACTGTACTAATATATTAATAATAGATAATAATGATAAGGTAATTAAAATAGTTTTATCTAAATTATGAAAAACTCTCGGAAAAAATCTTAATTTATAGAGAATTGCTGCTAGTTTCATCAGTTTCCTCTTCTTCATCTTCTTCATTATCATTAATATTAGTATTATTATTTATTTCTTCAATATTTTTAGAGCTTAATATATATTGATCAAATAATTTTCTTGCAATAGGTGCGGCTGCAGTTATACCAAACCCTGCATTTTCAACAATAATTGCCACTGCAATTTTGGGGTTATCAACTGGAGCAAATGCAATAAACCATGAATGATCTTTATATTTATTTCCAGAAAATTTTGCTGCATGACTATTTTTACCAAGTGCTACAACTTGAGCTGTTCCAGTTTTTCCTGCCATAGTGTACTCTAAGTTTCTACCAATTGATTGTGCTGTGCCATTCTCAACTACATTTTCCATAGCTGATTTAATAAACATTATTTGTTTTTTCGGTATAGGAATTATTTCTGATTCAGCATTGTATACTCTTAATACTGCACCATTTTTATCAATCACTTTATCCAAAAAATGGGGTCTAATAGCTTTTCCTTCATTTGCAATAATGCTTGTAGCAAAAGCCATTTGTAGAGGTGTATAATGATTAAATCCCTGACCTATTGCAATTGTTACACTATCTGCTACCTGCCAATTTTTCTGGTAAGAATCTTTTGCAAAACGCTTTGCTTTCCAAGCTCTAGAAGGTAATAATCCTGAATTTTCTTGAAGAAGGTCAATTCCTGTTTTTTTACCAAAACCAAAATAAGGCATAACTTTATCAATTTTATCTATACCCATATCTACACCCAATTTATAGAAATAAGTATCAGAAGATACTGTAATGGCTTCATACATATCTATAGTCCCTAGTCCTTTAGGATGTGTCATATCTCTAAACTCATGCCAAGAACCAGGAATAACATAAACACCTCTATCATTATATGGGGTTTCCGGTTTTCTAATATTTAGATAAAGAGCTGATAATGCCATAAACGGTTTAAAAGTAGAACCTGGAGGATAACTACCTTGAGCTACACGATTTAATAAAGGATTATCTAAATCTTGTGTTAATTCATGCCAATCATCTAAACTTATACCATCAATAAACCAATTTGGGTCAAATCCTGGCTTAGAGACAAATGCAAGCAATCCTCCTGTTTGTGGATCTAAGGCTACAATTGCTCCTTTACGATCACCCAATAAATCCCACGCTAATTGTTGCAATTTATTATCTAGTGTTAATTGTATAGTTTTACCATCTATTGCCTGAGTATTAGCTACTAGCCCTACCTCATTTCCTAAAGCATCAGTTTTAATTATTTTTTTTCCTAACTGACCTCGTAAAACTTCTTCGTAAAACTGTTCTAAACCATTTTTTCCAATATAATCACTCATTACATATTCATTTAATTTACCACTGCTATCTAATTTTTTTTTATCTAAACTACTAATTCTACCCACATAACCAATGCTATGCGAATACAATTTTTCAAATGGATAATAACGCTTAATATGTGCAAATACTGATATTTGTGGAAACTCATAAATATGAGCTGTCAAATTAGCAATTTCAGAATCAGATAAATCATCTTTAATGATAACCCAATCATATTTTTTAGAATTTTTAAGCATAGCTAAGTATTTTTTTTTATCTAATTCACTAAAAATAAAATATTGGGATAATTTGCTAAATAAATCTTCAGAATTCTTAAGATCTCGAGGAAGAGCCGCTACTAAATAGGACACTTTATTATCAGCAAGTATAATTCCATTTTTATCAATAATAGTTCCTCGAACCGGTAGAGTAGAGACTATTGAAGAATAATTGTTTACTGATTGCTGTAATAAAAAGGTATGATCAATTAACTGTAAATAAGCAAAGCGCAAAATTAAAATTGTAAATGAGCATATCACGAAAATGTAAGACGCAATAACTCTAGAGTTTGTCATTTAATTTAAAATATCCGTAGTGGTTTTTATTATTATTTTATTAAATAACCAAAAAATAATCGGTAGTAAAAAAATTATTTCTAATAAATAACTTAGCAAACTAAAATGCAATGTTCGTGTTATTGCTCCTATCGCAACAAGAAAACATACGGAAACAGAATAATATAGAATAGTAATAAAATTCTTTTGCATAAAGGTACACATTTTATAAAAATTTATAAAACGGCTAGTTGTAAAACTTATTAAAACTAGCGAAAGTAAATGGCTACCTAAATACCAATGTCCTATTAAATCAGCAAGCAAAGAAATAAATATTAAACTACCCATAGTATAAATTTCATTTACTAATATTATTACTAAAATTATACCAAAAATATCAATATATAATATTGTTGTATTATTTATTATAATTTCTAAAATAGGACCAATAAATATAAAAATTGCTAATCTTAAATTATCAATTCTCATGTTTTAATACCAAAATAAATTGTAACTTATTAAAATCTACTGCCGGTTCACATAAAGCTGAATTGAACCCATTATTTTCATAAAATATTTTAATTATTCTCGCAACAGGAAGATCTGCAGGATAAATATTATCAAGACCTGTAGTAACTAATAAATCACCTTCTTTTATCTTATCATTTTTACTAATGTATTTAACTAATAATTTGTTATTTCCTATCCCTTGGGCTAACATTTTACTTTTTGTTGTCTGATTTTGCAAATAAATTTTTGAATCTCGATTAGAAATCATTATAATTTGTGAATTATGCGTATTTAGTACTCCAATTTGACCAATTACCCCACTATTATTAACTACCGCATTTCCCAAAGAAACACCATCAATACTACCTTTATCTATTAATAGTTTCCCATTAACTATGTAGTTAACATTAACAACTGCCCTTGCAATTTCAATATCAAAATTATTATAAAGATTAGATTGAGATTTTAATTCTTGCAATTCTTTTATATCTTCTTGTTGATTATTTTGCTGTTTCAACATAATAGCATATTTTTCAATTTGCTGTTTAAGTTGGTTATTTTCTTTTTCAAGTTTTTTTTGTTCGATTTTTTGAAGCAAAACTAATTTAGGATAATTCTCAATTCTATAAATTAATAACCAGCTTTGCTTTTGTAAATAAACTGAAGCATAATCTCTTATAGAACTAATAAATGAGTATTTGTCTAATATAATTAAACCAATACTCAAAATAATAAGCCATAACTTAATTCGAACCATTATTATTTGTCTCGATTTAAATATAATTGTCTTTTAGAAACATGATCAAGTGCTATACCACAACCTTTAGCAACACATAACAATGGCTCTTCTGCTACATTAACTTTTAAACCAGTTACTTCAGAAATCATTGCGTCAATTCCCTTAAGTAGCGCTCCGCCTCCAGTTAAAGTAATACCATGTTCCATTAAATCAGCTGACAATTCAGGTGGAGTTAATTCTAAAGCTTGTCTTATAGCTGTAACAATTTGATCTAAAGTATCTTTTAAAGATTCTCTAATTTCATTAGAATTAATAATAACTTCATTTGGTAAACCTTGGTAAGTACTGCGTCCACGTATTATCATTTCCCCTCCATCAGCAGATTGATGGGCAGAACCTATTTGCTTTTTTATTTCCTCAGCAGTAGTGTCCCCAATTAATAAACCATGTTTAGATCGAATGTAATTACTAATAACTTCATCTATTCTATCGCCAGCAATTCTAATAGAATTAGCATATACTAATCCTCCTAAAGAAATAACCCCAACTTCCGTTGTTCCGCCACCTATATCTACCACCATAGACGCATTTGCTGCTGAAACTGGTAAACCAGCTCCAATTGCTGCTGCCATAGCCTCTTCAACTAACTCTACTCTTCTAGCTCCGGCTGCCAGGGCTGAATCTTTAATTGCTCGTCTTTCTACTTGAGTTGAACCACAAGGAACACAAATTACTATTGTTGGCGGAAAAGAAAAAAATTTCTTCTTTGAATTTACTTTTTTAATAAAATATTTTATCATTTGCTCAGTAACTGTAAAATCTGCTATAACCCCATCTTTCATCGGTCTTATAACTTCAATTTGCCCTGGAGTCTTTCCTAGCATTACTTTTGCATCATGACCAACTGCAATTATCTTCTTACCATAACCATCTTTATCCTGAGCTAATGCCACCATCGATGGCTCATTTAAAATAACCCCTTTTCCTTGAACATACACAATTGTATTTGCAGTTCCAAGGTCAATTGCTAAATTACTAGCAAAATAATCACATAATTTACTAAACATAATTCCCCCTAATATAAAAATTCTATAGTTAATATTGTATCATTAAATTATTATATAGTATTGATATATTTGTTAATTCTTTTTAAAACTTTTTCAACAGTAAAACCAAAATATTCAAATAAATCTTGGGCTTTTGCCGATTCTCCAAATTTATCTAAACCTATAATTAATCCATCTAATCCGACATATTTAAACCAAAAATCTGACACCCCCATCTCAATAGCAATCTTATAAGTCGCATTTGGTAATACTTTTTTCTTATAACTTAATTCCTGTTTATCAAAAATAGAAGTAGACGGCATCGAGATTAATTGAACCTTTTTACCATTTGCAACTAATTGCTGATAAACTTCAAGTGCCAATTCAACTTCTGAACCTGTGGCAATAATCAATATATCTACTACATCTGCGTTGTTACGTAATATGTATCCACCTTTAAAAATATCTATAATTTGCGAACTATCCCTTTCTATATATTGTAAATTTTGTCTGGAAAAAATCAAACTTGAAGGTGAATTTAATTGTGATAAAGCACTGCTCCATGCTATCATTGTTTCCACCGTATCACATGGTCTCCATACATGCATATTGGGAATTAATCGCAAAGCTGCAAAATGTTCCACTGGCTGATGCGTTGGTCCATCTTCACCTAAACCAATTGAATCATGTGTGTAAACAAAAATTGGAGCAATCTTCATAAGTGCTGCTAGACGCAACGCATTTCTTGCATAGTCAGAAAAAGTTAAGAAAGTACCTGCAAATGGTTTAATACCCCCATATAAATACATTCCATTTAACATCGCTGACATACCAAACTCTCTTACCCCAAAACTATAATAATTTCCAATAAAATCATTATCTTTATCAGCAGTTATAGCAAAACTCCATTTGGTTAAATTTGATCCTGTTAAATCTGCTGAGCCACCCACTAATTCTGGTAGATACCTAGCATAATACTCCAGAGCATTTTGTGAGGCTTTACGAGTAGCAATAGACTCCTTCTTCTCAAGGGTTTTTATAATTCCATTATCTACAATTTCCTGCCAATTATCTGGTAAAACTCTATTTTTTCTTCTAGTAAATTCTTGTGCAAAATCAAAATATTCGCTTTGATATTTTTTAAATAATTCATTCCATTCATCTTCTTTTTCTTGACCAGTTTTTTTACAATTCATTTCTTCATACACTTTATCGGGAACAACAAATGGTGGATACGTCCAATTTAATTCTTTTCTGACTAATTCTACTTCATTAGTCCCTAAAGGAGAACCATGACTTTCTTCTTTTCCGGCTTTATTTGGAGAACCTTTACCAATATTTGTTTTACAAATAATAATAGTTGGTCTTTCCATCTCTTGTTTAGCTCTATTTATTGCATTATCAATTTGTAATATATTATGTCCATCAACATTAGCTATTACTTGCCAATCATATGATTCAAATCTTTTAGCTACATTTTCATTAAACCAACCTTCAACTTCTCCATCAATAGAAATTCCGTTATCATCGTATAAAACAATTAGTTTATTAAGTTTTAAAGTCCCTGCTAAAGAACAAACCTCGTGTGAAATACCTTCCATTAAACAACCATCACCAACAAAAACATACGTATAATGGTCAACAATATTAAAATTTGGTTTATTAAATTGATCAGCTAAAATTTTTTCTGCTAATGCCATACCTACAGCATTAGCTAAACCTTGCCCTAATGGTCCTGTAGTAGTTTCAACCCCATCAGTATAACCAAACTCAGGGTGACCAGGAGTTTTAGATTTTAACTGTCTAAAATTTTTTAAATCTTCAATCGTTAAATTATACCCTGTTAAATGCAATAAACTATAAATAAGCATTGAACCATGACCATTACTTAAAATAAATCGATCACGATTAACCCAGTTGGGGTTATTAGGATTATGTGTTAAATGCTTTCGCCACAAAACTACTCCTATTTCAGCCATTCCCATAGGCATTCCAGGATGCCCGGATTTTGCTCTCTCCACACTATCAACTGAAAGCATTCGTAAAGAATTGGCCAATAATGTATAATCAATCACTTAATTTCTCCATAAATTTTTAATAAAAACATTCAATACTTCAATATTTTATCATGGTTTTTATTTTAGAAATAATATAGTTATTAGGAAATGTTAAATTCTTTTAATTTATTTTTTATTTTTCCTATAATGTTAGCTATGCTAATATTCATATAATTGAAGTTGACGACTTTATAAGTTTATTTGGTAAAATAGTTACTTTATAATCAAAATGAGTAATAATATATGAGCTTAATTGTACAAAAATATGGTGGAACTTCTGTAGGTACCACAGAGCTAATTCTTGAAGTTGCTAAAATAATTCAAGAATATTATTTAAATGGTAATCAACTTGTAGTTGTTCTTTCTGCCATGATGGGAGAAACAAATAGGTTACTTAATTTAGCAAAAAAAATATCGTTTATTCACCATAAAAGTGAATTAGATATATTAGCATCAACCGGTGAACAAGTAACCATAGCTTTGATTAGTATGGCACTAAAAGATCTTGGATTAAAAGTTAAAAGTTATTGTGGTTGGCAAATTCCTATTATAACTACCAATGATTTTACAAACTCTCGGATAAAAGCTATTAATACAAGTAAAATATTTGAGGACCTAAATAATAATTATATTGTAATTATTACTGGGTTTCAAGGAGTTACACAAGACGGTGAAATAACTACTTTGGGTCGTGGAGGTTCTGATACTTCCGCTGTTGCTCTAGCTGTAGCATTAAAAGCAAATGAATGCCAAATTTATACCGATGTTGATGGTGTATATAACGCTGACCCAAATAAAATAGCATCTGCTAAAAAAATTGATGTTGTGGATGGAGCCTGTATGCTTGAAGCAGCATCATTAGGCACAAAAATATTGCAAGTTAGAAGCTGTGAATTAGCTTATAGATATAAAACTAATATCAGAATACTCTCTACTTTTTCAAAACAAAATTTAGGAACTCTAGTTATGAATGAATCTAATTTAGAAAACTATCCAATTATTAGTATATCAACTGAAGAACATCAAGCCTTGGTTACAATTAAAACTCAAGAAATGATTAGCCAACTTCTTTCTGATATATATAAAAACATAAATATAGATATGCTAAGCATTAATCAGCAGGGTATTACATTTGTTACAAATAAACAATTTGTTAACGAACTAACATCTATTCTTGACAAATATAAAATCAAGGATATAACTATAGCCGAAGACCTAATAAAAATATCCTTAATTGGTAGTGGATTTAGATCAAACCAAAAGCTAAACCAAAAAATCTGGCAATTAATAAATGGTATTGATATATTCGCTACTTCTCATAACGAGATTAGTTTATCATTTATAGTCAACTACCCTAATGCAAAAAACTTAACTAATATATTTAGTTCTACATTTTGTAATAGTTAAAAAACAAAAGTTTATAGATTTTAATATATCTAAAACTTTTGTTTATCTTTTTAACCTTTAGTCAGAATGATTAATTCGAGAATTCTTTATAATATTCGAACTCATGGATTGGGATTCTGCCAAGTTTTGTCTATGTAGATTAATTCTATTTTGTATATTGTAATGAACAGTTAAATTTAATCGAGACAAAATATTATATACGGTTGACAAAGTACAATCTATATCAAAATCATCTTTAAGCAATTTTTGTATACTTCGTCCCTTTAATTTGCCTACAGATTGCCGTTGCAATGCAAGAATTTTGCTTTTAAATTCATCTTCTCGCTCAACAGGTAACTGCGTTTTACGACCTCTACCTGGTTTATCTTTTAACCCATCTAAGCCAAAATCTCTATATTGACTTATCCAACGATGAACCATTCTACTACTTCTGCCTACGAGTTCTGCAGTTTCTAAAACAGTTTTTCCCGCTTGTAGATAAGATAACGCAATGTATCTAACCTTTAGAGCTAAATTATCTTCACTTTCAGCCAGTTCTGAAAAATCAGGCTTAGTAAAATTATTAGGTAAATTTACTTTTCTCATATTAACTATACCACAAAAAATGTTATTATAAGCAAAATTTTAATTATACTACTGAATAAAAAGCAGTTATAACTGCTTAGTAAGTATAGGAAGTTGTCATTGTAACAAAAAATCGTCCACTAGTGTTAATAAAATTTAATTCTTGTTTAAAATTGTGGTTTAATTACGACTAATATCACACAAAAAATCAATACAAATGTAGGGTATTCGTTAAATATCCTAAACCATTTATGTGATTTATTATTACAATCTTTGGCAAAATCATCAATAATTTTAAAGCAATATATGTGATATATTACTAATGTACCAACTAAAAATAATTTAATATGTAGCCATGTACCGTTAATAGAAAAATATCTTGCAATAATCTCACCCGATATTATTGTTAATATCGCTGCTGGGGTCATAATATACCAAAAAAGTTTATGTTCCATTATTTTAAACTGGTTCTTAGATAGTTGATTTTTTGTCATACTGTGATACACAAATAATCTAGGTAAATAAAATAACCCTGCAAACCAAGAAACCATGGCAATAATATGAACCACTTTTAAATAATTATATAAATTATTTATTATTTATTACTCCAAAATTTTTGAAAGTTAAATTAATTTTATTGCTTTAATTATAATAAGTTGATTTTTTTAATCAAAATGCAATATCAAAAAATTTGTTGCTTATTATTAGAAATACCTAGATTATAAATTTACTTCTTACTTAATTTTTTCTTAAAATGGAATATCATCTACCTTAAGTTCATTAGAAGCAGCGTGACTTTCACTAGAGGCGCCATGATTTATATCAGATAAATTAAACATTGGTGATCCTATATCTTCTACTTTATTTACATCTTCTTGCTTGCTACTTAAAAACTCTAAATTATTTGCATATAATCTTAAAGAAGCCACTGGCTTATTTTCTTTATTTATATAAGCCGTTGCTGTAGGATATCCTTCTATTAAAACTTTCATACCTTTTTTAACATAAATTTTTGCTAAGTCGGCTAATTTACCATTACAACTTACTTCAACCCAATCTGTTTTCGGGTTTTGTTTTGTTCCTACTGATACACCAACCGAAAAAGTTACAAATATATTACCAGTTTGGTCTGCACGAGACTCAGCATCTTTACCAACATTGCCCGTAATTATTAGTTTCTTCATTATTTTCCTTTAATTTTATAATTTTAACTATATTTAATAAATATCACCCCCTATTTTAGCATTAGCAATATTCATAAAGTATAAAATTTGTTGGCTTATTCAGGCTTATATACTAAAATTTAAAAATAGATTATCTAATAGTAAATCATTTTTTTATTTATAAAATAGGTAACATATTCGTTACTTGTTAAACTTCTAAAACATGGTTAAAAATTACGGACTTTGAACTTTAATCAATAACTCTTATGAAAGACAAAATTATGATAAAACCTTTAATTCAAACAAAAATACCTGATTTTTTTAATAAAAAGCCTAAGTCAATTAATGTTATTTCTAATGATAATAAATCTGTAAAGTCTAATTTTACTTTTTTTCCTGAAAATGACAATGACTCTATACTTACTTTTGCGGATGGTAAAAATGATCATTTATTCTATAAAAATGATAATGATGATTTTCGTAAAGAGTTTTTCGAATATAATAAACTAAGAGAAGCTTATTGGAGATTAAAAGGAATATCTCCTCAAAGAAAAAACAATAATCAAAGAAAAAACAATAATAATATCCGGTAAGACCATAAGTATTTATTTATAAAATTTCTTTTGCCATATGTGACAATATGGCTTTTGATTATTTTTTGCATAATAGCTTTGATGATAATCTTCCGCTTTCCAAAAAATATTCATAGGCATTAGTTGAGTGATTACTTTTATTTCTTGACTTTGTAAAGTTTTTATTATATCTAAAGCAATACTTCGTTGTTCTTCATTAAAATAAAATATTGCACTTAAATATTGCTCTCCTAAATCTGGTCCTTGTCCATTAATTTGAGTTGGATCATGAATCTCAAAAAAATATTTTATAATTTCTTCATAACTAATCTTCTTTGGATCATAAATAACCCTTATTCCTTCAAGATGCCCTGTTATTTGCTTACATACTTCACTATAAGTAGGATTATCTTTATGCCCGCCTATACTCAAATCAAATCATTTTGCGAAATTTGCCTTATCATAATTTAATTTCTG
>CAYZUJ010000031.1:0-17214 GCA_964481375.1 uncultured Neisseria sp.
AGCTAAGAAATTAATGAGTGATTTATATGCGCCATTTGTAAGACAGGGTAATCCGCTGATTTTTATGGATGAGCGCAGTTCGGAGTTAACGAAGTATGCAGCTAACTCATTCCTTGCCACAAAGATTTCTTTTATGAATGAGATTGCTCAGTTATGTGAAAGAATGGGTGCTGATGTGGATATGGTAAGAAGAGGCATTGGTAGTGATGGCAGAATTGGTAAGCGTTTCTTATTCCCAGGTATTGGATATGGTGGAAGCTGTTTCCCAAAAGATGTGCAAGCCCTGGTAAAATCCGCTAGTGAAGTTAATTATGATTTTGAGATATTAATAGCGGTAGAGAAAGTCAATGCCAATCAAAAATTACATTTAGTAGAGAAGATCAAAGCCTATTACAACAATAACCTTCAAGGCAAACATTTTGCTTTATGGGGCTTGGCCTTTAAGCCTAACACAGATGATATTAGAGAATCTCCGGCATTGAGTATCATTGATGCATTAACCAAAGCAGGTGCTAAAGTAACAGCATATGATCCTGAAGCCATGCCCAATGTCAAAGCACAGATAGGGGATCAAATTAAATATGCCGAAAATCAATACCAAGCACTGGAGAAAGCAGATGCTTTGATTATTGCTACAGAGTGGAGTGAGTTTAGAACACCTGATTTTGATTTAATGGAGCAAATAATGATGCAAAATAAGATTGTATTTGATGGCAGGAACTTATTTGATGTAACTAATATGAAAGAGTTAGGTTATCTATATGAGAGTATTGGTAGAAAAATCTTAAAATAGATTTTTATTTATATAAAATGTTAAGTTATGTATTTTATTGAATTTGACTCAAAAATTATAAAAAGTTTAAAAACTGTAAGTTTTGATATTTTAAAATGTCATGAAGAGGTTATTTTGGAGAGAAAAAAATCGTTAGTCCAGTATCTAGAATCATTATTGCCAGATATTGTAGTTCCATCTTTGATTGTTTGTGATAAAACAAATACTATAATCGATGGACATCACAGGTATCATGCATTAATGGCGTTGGGTCTCGATTCTGTTCCAGTTACCTATATTGATTATGGCAGTAACATGATAAAAACTTATTTTGACGAAAGGATCACTAAAGAACAAATAATTAACTCGTCTCTTACAGATAGACTTTTGCCGCCTAAGTCATCGAGGCATGTAATTTATGATAACAATTCAAAAAAATGGGTTCCAATTAATGTACTTTCTTCAATTTATATTTATTAATATAAATTGAAGAAAGTACATTTCAACAGTTAGAATTCAATTTTTGGAATTTATTTTTTTTGCAAAAAAATAAATTCCAAATCAATATTAATCTTATTCTTAAATAATGAAAAAGTTTTTAATTACTGGAGCTGCAGGATTTATCGGTTATCATTTATCAAAAGCAATATTAGATAAAGGTTATACGGTAGTTGGAATTGATAATATTAATGACTACTATGACGCTCAACTTAAATATTCAAGATTAAACAATTTAGGCATTGAACACGATGAAATTAAATGGCACAAAGAAGTTATTAGTAATAAATATGTAAGCTTTAAGTTTATAAGAATGAATTTAGAGGACATGAAATTTCTTTTAAACTTATGTTTAGAAGAAAAGTTCGATTGCATTATTAATCTTGCTGCTCAAGCAGGAGTTAGGTATTCAATTGAAAATCCATCTGCATATATACAATCAAACTTAGTTGGATTTGCAAATATATTAGATGCTGCAAAGCAAATAAATGTAAAACACTTAATTTATGCAAGTTCTTCAAGCGTATATGGTTTAAACAAAAAAGTTCCTTTTTCAACAAATGATGTTGTAGATTATCCAATAAGTTTATATGCCGCAACTAAAAAGGCTAATGAGTTAATGGCGTATTCATATAGTCATCTATATAATATTCCGACAACTGGTTTGAGGTTTTTTACTGTTTATGGCCCTTATGGAAGACCAGATATGGCATATTTTTCTTTTACAAAAAAAATCTTAAATGGCGAAGAAATTGAAATATTTAACAATGGAGAAATGGAAAGAGATTTCACCTACATTGATGATATTGTAGAGGGAATAGTCAGATTAGTCGACTTGACGCATATTAAAAAAAACACTTCATATGCAAATTTCAAATCAGAAGAAAATCCTTTTTATAAAATTTATAATATAGGCAACAACCAGCCAATCAAGCTTAGAAGATTAATTAATGCAATTGAGACAGGTTGTCGAAAAAAAGCAATTGAGAAATTATTGCCAATGCAACCTGGAGATGTAATTAAAACATATGCGGACGTCGATGATTTAATTAAGGATATTGGATTTAAGCCTCATACCTTAATTGAGGATGGAATCTTCAAATTTATCGATTGGTATAAAAATTATTACAAAATAAAAATTTAAATGAATAAATCAAATAAAAAAATAGCAGTAATTGGTTTAGGATATGTTGGATTACCTCTTGCTGTTGAGTTTGCAAAAAGCTATAAAGTTTTAGGTTTTGATATTAATAATGAACGGATAGATGAGCTACGCAAGGGCATTGATCATACTAATGAAGTTAATTTGGAAGCTTTAATTAATTCCATTGAATTATTAATCCAAAATCAAGATATCGGATTAGAATTTTCGTCAAATATTGAAAATTTAAGACAGTATAATATTTACATAGTAACTGTGCCTACGCCAATTGACCAATTTAAGAATCCTGATCTTGCACCTATTTTGAGTGCAACAAAAATGCTTGCAATGGTTTTGAAAAAAGGCGATATAGTTATTTATGAGTCAACTGTTTACCCCGGATGTACAGAAGAAGATTGTGTTCCTATTTTAGAAAAGTATTCTGGATTAAAATACAACGTCGATTTTTTTTGTGGGTACTCGCCAGAGAGAATTAATCCGGGAGATAAGATAAATACACTTACTAAGATAGTAAAAGTAACATCAGGCTCAAATCCAGAAATAGCTGATGAGGTTGATAATCTTTATAAGTCTATAATTCATGCAGGAACATTTAAAGCAAAAAATATTAAAGTTGCAGAAGCATCTAAAGCAATTGAAAATGCCCAGAGAGATTTAAATATTTCTTTCGTAAATGAGTTAGCGCTTATTTTTGATAAAATGAATATCGACACACAAGATGTTTTAGATGCAGCAGCTACTAAATGGAATTTTTTAAAATATCAACCAGGATTGGTTGGAGGTCATTGTATTAGTGTTGATCCTTATTATTTAGCTCATAAAGCAAAAAGCTTAGGTTATTATCCTCAGGTAATACTTTCAGGAAGAAGAGTAAATGATCATATGGGAGTATTTATTGCAAATAAAGTTGTAAAACTTATGATAAAAAAAAGTATCCCGATAAAAGATGCAAATGTTTTGATCTTAGGGATAACTTTTAAGGAAAATTGCGGCGACATTAGGAACTCGAGAGTGATAGATATAATCAAAGAGTTGAATCAGTTTGGATTAAATGTTCATGTATATGATCCTTGCGCAAATAAAAATGAGGTGAAGATTGAATATAACATCGATTTAATTCAACAAGTTTCCCAAACTTATGATGCAATAATATTAACAGTAGCACACAATGAATTTAAAAATATGATTTATGAAAATGTTTTGAAAAAAGATAGTGTACTTTTTGATGTTAAAGCTTTTATTGATCACAAATTAGTTGATAGTAGGTTATGAGTTTAAAATTAATTGATATAATAGCAGGTGCTCGTCCAAATTTCATGAAAATTGCTCCAATTATTTCTGAACTTGAAAAAGAAATTAAAATTGGAGCACCGATTAATTATAGATTAATACATACAGGGCAACATTATGATAAAAAAATGAGTGCTGATTTTTTCAATCAGCTAGGAATACCATTACCTCATTTTAATTTAGATTCTGGATCTGGCACTCAGGCGGAACAGACCGCGAAAATAATGACTCGTTATGAGGAGTTAATTAACATTAAGCCTAGTAACCTTTGTTTAGTAGTTGGAGATGTTACATCTACAATGGCATGCTCAATTGTTGCTAAAAAAATGAATATCAAAGTTGCACATGTTGAAGCGGGTATTAGATCATATGATCAAAGCATGCCAGAAGAGATAAATCGAATTGTAACAGATTCCATAAGCGATTTCTATTTTACTACATCAAAAACAGCAAATAAGAACTTAATTCACTCTGGTGTTAAAAAAAGTCAGATATTCTTTGTAGGAAATACAATGATTGATACTTTATTTGCACAAAGGAAAAATTTAATAAAACCACATTTTTGGGATAATGAGAGTTTATCAAATAGTAATTATTTTGTTTTAACATTGCATAGACCTTCAAATGTAGATTCAGAAATACAATTGTCAAAAATTTTATCTGAAATTTTAAAACATACTAGAGACTTAAAAGTTATCTTCCCTGTTCATCCGCGTACTTCAAAATTTTTAGGAGATACAGCTGCACGATTAAGTAACTTAATTTTAACTGAACCATTAAGTTACTTAGAATTTATTTTTCTCGTAAAAAATGCAAAAGCAGTTATAACTGATTCTGGAGGTATTAGCGAAGAAACAACAGTTTTAAATATTCCTTGCTTAACTTTAAGAAATAGCACTGAAAGACCAGAGACGTGTGACATTGGCACTAACGAATTAATAGGTAATGACTTTAATCTCCTAGGTAATGCCATAAGCAGAGTATTTGAAAAAACATGGAAAAAAGCCAGAAAACCTAAATATTGGGATGGTAAAGCGGCTAAAAGAATAGTTTATTATCTATTAAATGACATTTTAATAGATAATAAAATAGTAAAGTAAGACTAAGAACTAGGTACATTTTATTTGCGTATAGATAAAGACCATTAATGAATAATACAATATTGTCAAAAAGTACCTACACAACTTTTTATGTAATATTATCCCAATTGTTTGGCATAATACTAACAATGTTTGTTGCAAAAAAATTCGGTGCTAATGAAAAGGTTGACATAATTTATTATGTTATTAATGTCGCTAGTTTTATAATAGCATTATTTACGAATATATTCAAGACAACTCTGATACCATTCGTATATAAAGAAACAAAACAAAATAGTATTACTATTTATGAAATACAAAATATTTTTTTATCATATTTTACATTAATTTTATTTGCATTAGCTTTATTAATGTTTTTCTTGGCACAAACAAAATATTTTTTTGTCGCCTTCCCTTTTTCTATAAACTTGAATTTAATAAAGCAAATTTTTTATTATGCTATACCATTTATATTCATTTCTGTACTTCAGTCATTGATGTCAACATATTCAAATATTCATTTTAAATTTGGAATAGCTGAAATAGTAAATGTTTTTAAAATATTTATTGTTCTGTTTTTTGTAATTTTTCTTTCAAACAAACTTAACGAATCATCTATAATTATAGGTAATTTATTGGGGGTATTCATTTCATTTATTTTAACTATTTATTATTTAATTCGTAGTAATTTATTAAATTATAAATTTGATTTTAGACATTTTATCATATTTAGAAATATGATATATGAATCGTTTAAGCCTCTTTTAACAAGTTTCTTAATTTCGAGCCAAATATTGATTACTAATTATTTATTGAGTATTTTTGGTTCGATAGGTTCAATAACTTTATTGGCTTTCTCACAAAGATTTTCATCAATTCCTACTCTTTTATTTAGTTCAGGATTCCTTACTGTTTTTCTAACATATTCTTCAAAGCTCGAGGCAGACAATAAGGATGCGGAATTAAAAAATACAATTACAAAAAGCTTGTCATTTCTGACATTTCTTGTTTTGCCATCAATAATTTTTTTTAGTATAGTACAAGAAGATTTTGTTAAAATACTTACGATTTATACAAGCTTCAATCTTACAGATTGTAATTTAATTTATGGTGGCTTGTTGCTTTTTTTTTACAAATTTATTCAATAGTTTTTAGAATATATATAATAAAAAAAGAACACAACGCGTTATTTAAATTTTCATTTTTATATTTTTTATCTCATACAATTTTAACTTTATTTATTTTGAAATACATTAATGGTAGTATAATTGGCGCTTCGTTTAGTTTACTATTCTCAAATTTTCTTCTATTATTATTATCTTTTATCCATATTTATATGAAATACGATGTATTTGATCTAAAGTATATTATTAGAAATTTATTAAAAAGTTTTATAGGTATATTAGTAGCCTATATATTCTCTATTTGGATTAAAAATTCAATATTGGAATTACATATGATTTATAGGCTATTAGTAATTTTTATTGCTACCTCATTTGTTTATTTATTGATACAATTTTGCTTAAATAACGATATTCTTAATTATTTAAGCAAAAAAATAAATAATAGATTATTCTGTAAGAATAATTAACACTTTTAAATTGTTAAATATTGAAGTATTAAATATTTAAATAAGTAATGAAAATATTATTTGTCACACAAGTTTACCCAAATAAAAAGCATCCTGGAATTGCAATTTTTTTAAAACAATTAGTTCATAGTTTTAATTTAAGAGGAATTGATACAAATGTTTTAAAACCAACAAGTTTTAAAATATATTTCAATAAAAGAGATGAATATGATGAAATTTTTTGTCCATTATTTTTAAGTTTTGGAGATAAAATTTTTAGACGCCTTACTTTATTCAATTTTATATTGACTACTATAATATTTATAAAAAAGTTAAATAAAAAGCCAGATGTGTTATACGCGAAGTTTTTATATTTTAGTGGAGGGGCGTGTTATTTTATAAATAAATTTTTTGGAATTCCATATTTTATTGATATAGGCGAATCAAATATTTTTTATTACAGAAACAAATTTGATATGTTTCTCAAAAAAAAATTTTTATCAAATGCAACTGGGATTATTTGTGTTTCAAGTAAATTAAAAAATCAGATATTGAGTTGTGGCATATCAGAAAGTAAAATTTTACTAGCTCAAAATAGTGTTGATCCAACAAAATTTAAAGTTTTAGATCCAGTCATTGCTAGAAATATTCTAGGTTTGAATCATGATGATTTTATTATTTTATTTGTCGGACACTTTAATTATCGAAAAGGTCCTGATCGTTTGCTAAGTGCAGTAGATTTAGGAAATTTCCCAAGTAATGTTAAACTTGTATTTTTAGGAACAGGTGAAACGAGTTTGGAAAGTGGTAGAATTTTATTTAAAGGTGAGGTTACTATTGACAATTTAGTTTTTTGGCTAAATGCTTCAAATTTGTTTGCACTTCCAACTTTGGCAGAAGGGAATTCGAATGCTATTAATGAGGCTCTTTCAATTGGTTTGCCTATTATATGTTCAGATATTAAAGAATTGCATGATCAAATACCAGATAATCATGCAACTTTTTTCAATCCCTTTGACATTAATTCTATTCAAAATGCAATCAAGCTAAATATTTCTAATACAATTGTAAGATTTAAACCTGTTTTATTTAATATAAATAGAAACGATATGATTTTAGAATGGATACATAAGAAACTTGGGAATAATAATTTAAACAACAATTAAATAATAATGACAATATGGATTTGGAATATAAAAAACAAATTTTAAGAAAACTAAAAGAGTCTGCTGGGACACACAGTCCTTCTCCTAAAGAAATTGTTTCTTCATTAGGGTATAATCCAATAAAACATGATTTTTGTTTTTTATCAAACCCTTATGCAACTGACATTGTTGTAGATAAATTTCATTCTTTATTATCAAATAAAAATGAAATATTTACATTATTGGAATCCTATCCTGCAACCAGCAATTATGTAGCTAGAAACATATGTGAATATGAAAATTTAATTGCTAATTATATGGTTATTGGAAATGGAGCAATCCAAGCTATTGATTGGGTTTGTAATGGATGGAATTTAAAAAAACTTCTAATCCCAACTCCAACATTTTCTTCTTACTATGAACTAATAAATCAAAAATATTTATTCATAGATAATTTTTGGCTTAATTCTAAGCTAAATCATTTAGAATTATTGAATATTGCAAATCAAAATAATTGTGATTCTATTTTGTTAATTTATCCAAACAATCCGTCTGGCGAAGTTTTTAGCATTGACAAACTTAATGAGTTTATTGATAAAATTGAAGACAAGAAATTAATCATTGACGAAAGCTTTTCACATTTTCTAAATAATTATAATGAATTTAAATTATTTAGAAATGAGCTAAGGAATAAAAATGTTGTTTTTATTAAGTCAATGTCAAAAGATTATGGTATTGCTGGCTTAAGGTTGGGTTATCTATATTCACAAGATATTAGTCTTATTAATTATGCAAAATCGAAAACAACCTGGAATTTGAATAACTTTTCTGTCCTATTTTCTGAATTCTTAAAAGATAATTTATTTAAAGATAAATACGAAGAAGCAAGAATTGAATATATAATTAATCGAGATATTTTTTATAATGAATTAAAAAAAATAAATACAATTAAGGTTTTTCCGACTCAGGCTAATTTCTTTTTAATACAATTCGATTCAATTAAATATCCTGATTTGGTTTATGATTTGTTGTTGAAATATGGAGTTTATGTTAGAACAATGGAAGATAAGGTTGGACTTGACTCTTCTTTTATAAGAGTTGCATCAAGAAAAAAAGAAGATAATATCTTATTTATCAATTCATTAATTGATTATATGAAATGATGATTTCAAAAAAAATTAAAAATATAATAAAAGCGACACTAAAACGGTTTTTTTATTTTAAATTAATCTTATATACTTTACACGAAAAAAAAATTATAATATTTGATATTGATAATACTTTAGCTAACACATGGCCATCTTTTAATAGTGATTTTAATTCTACAAATGATAGATTAATTAATTTGCCAATTTTTATAAATGTTGCGGAAATAGTCAGTAAATACATATCTAAAGGACATAGAGTTGTTTTTTTATCTGCACGAAATTATACTACGTATTTTATTACAAAAAAGTGGTTAAATGAAAATGGTTTTATTAAATTCTTTCTTTTTATTGTAGAAACCCCATCAGATAAATTACGAGTGTTAAATTTTTTAAAAAAGAAGAAGATCATATTCTATGATGATTTATCATTTGGACACGAAAAAGGAAAAATAGAATATTATGAAAAAGAAATTATTCAAATTAAAAAAATGCAACATGTATTGTATTTCGGATACGATTTTCTTTTAAAATTACAAAACAATAAGAATCAAAATGAAGAAGTTTAAATATACTATATCTATATTTTTAAAATTATTTTTTACTATAAAAAAATCAACAAAGATTAGCTTTAATGATGAAAATGCCGATTATATTATATGGGCGCCGAATTTCTTTACAGCAAATTTTTTACTTGGAGATAATCTACAAAAGGTATGGTTCACGTGCTATCATTTGTTGAATCAAAGTAAAAGTGCAACAATTTATACTAAAAAAAATATCGGTATTTTCTGGAATAAAAACATAATATTTTTTGGAAGTTATTTTTATAATTCGTATAGCTTTTCAAATTATGCTAATTCTTTAATTTTTTTAACAGAAAATTTAACGCTTCAAAAAAACAAAGTTTTTCCTAATTCTATCGAAGTTAAATTATGGGAGAATAAAAGTTTTATGCATGAATATTTTGAAGAATTAGCTATAAGAACTCCCGAAACAAAAGTGATTAAAATTCAGGATTTAAATTCAACTAATTTATTTTCTTATCCATTTTTGTTAAAAGAAGAACATTCTTGTGGATCTGTAGGAATACATAAAATTTCATATGATAGAGATATGATTAATATTACAAAAGATTCTCTTTTTCTAAAAAATAATCAAAAAGTAATTCTTCAAAAATTGTTGAATATAAGAAGAGATTTACGCGTAATTATAGTTGGGAATGAAATCGTTTTATTTTATTGGAGAATTAATTTACTTCCAGAATGGAGGACTACAGCGACGGGACATGGTAGTAGGGTTGACTTTGTAAATTTTCCCGAAAAATGGCGTGATTGGATACTTGAAAATTTTAAAAAGTTAAAAATCAGAACTGGAGCTTTTGATATTGCTTGGGAAAATGATGATTTAAATTCTGAACCATATATTTTAGAAGTTAGCCCGTTTTATTCTCCTAATGCAAAACCAAAAAATTTTATATATAATGACAATTATGGTATTTGGAAAAAAAGCATTAAGTTTAAAAATAACTACCAAAAAGCTGTTGTTGACTTGATTTTCAAAATACAATTAAATTTTGTAAAAACTTATTTGAACAATTAATTCTTAATATGATATATATACTAGGTACTACGGGGAAACATGGTGGTCCTGCAAAATTTAAAGATTTATTTATAAATTTCATGAGTGAAAGTAATATTGACTTTAAATATGATATTGAAGGATTAAAATTTAGTTTTATACGAAACACTAAACGTTTTCTTATAGACACTATATTTATAGTTCGTAACAGAAAACGAATTAATTTATTTATAGTAAATGGAACATCTAGAATTCTAATACAATTACTTGCTAAATCAATGCGTATTCCAATCACTATTAGATTAGATGGTTATAAACATTATGAAATTAAAGACTTAGTCATACAAGACTCGTTAATTGCTTTAATTAGAAAGTATATTGTTAACATAAACATTATTCTTAGCGATAAAATTGTATTTCAGAGTAGTTTTATTAAGCAAACATATTTTGATTCTAATTTAAGAAATATATTATTGAAAAGAAAGAATAAAGTGATTTTGAATCCTTGTAAATTAAATTTTTTTGAAAGAAAAATTGGAAATAGCATTCTATGTGTTGAAGGAAATGTTGGAGGTATTTATCCCAAACAGTTATTAAATATTTTACAAAAATATAAATCAGTCTGTGTTGTTGGTGATGTATCTGCAGAAGAGAAAATAGAAGGAATTAAGTATTTAGGTAGGTTAGAAAGAAATGATTTAATTAATTTATTTAAACAAAATTGGTTCGCATATTTCCCTTTAGAACCTTTCCCCCCTTGTCCAAACTCAATGATTGAAGCAATTACTTATGGGATACCTATAATAGCCTCTTTTTCCGGATCAAATCCGGAAATTCTTGAGAATAGCGATCTGATATTTAGTGTTCCTTTTGGTTGGAAGGATGAATTGTTAAATATTAGATTAGATGAAAATGCAATCAAAGAAAAAATAGAATTATTGGAAAGTAATTGGACTTACTATTCTAGATATTCCAATAAACTTTCTGAAAAGTTTGAATCAAATAAAATTTTAAATGAATATCTAAATTTTATTGTTGATGGAAAATAATAATAAAATTAAATTTCTTTATTTTATTATTATATCACAATTTACAGTAGCCTTTACTCCATTTTATTTTGATGTAATTTTAATATTAATTTATTTTTTCATCACTATTAAAATTCAAAAATTTAAATTAAACAGATATCTTTTATTGCCAATCATACTTTTTTTATCTTTTGCAGTTATACATGAACTTAGATATATAAACAATGATTTTGCCATATTCCCTAAATCATTATACTCTGATTTAAGACCATTTTTTTTCTTAGCATTGTCGTATAATTTATTGGTAGGTATTAACGTTAGTTATAACTTAATACTAAATATTTTATTTTTAAATTCTTTAATTAATTTTTTGTTTAATATTATAGGATTTATTGATCCTGATATATTTAGAAAATTAGTAACAATAATTTTTAATAAAAGTTATATTATAATTCAGCATTCTGAAAATAATGGGTTTCCAACTAGTCTATCATATATGTCTAGTTTGCAAGGTAGGTTTTGTGGAGCGTACATTCAACCCATTTCAGCTGGACTTTCTTCATCATTTATAATATTAACAATCATTTATTTATTGCATTCAAATAAGTTCAACTTTAAGGTACTTATAATAATATTTTTTTCATTGTTCAATGGCTTTGTTTCATATTCAACCATGTTTCATTTATTACCTTTCTTTATTAGTGTTTGGTATATTATCAATAAGATTAACATATATATATTATTTTCTTCAATTATAATTTTTATTCTTTGTTTTTTATTTTTCCTTTCATTCGTAGATATTAATGAAATATCTCTGCTTTTTTTTACAATTACTTCTGGCAGATATAGCGAAGATGGAAATATTGCTGCAGTTTTACTTACAAAAAATTTCAATATTATAGATTATATTTTTGGTTTTGATCCATATTCTCTAGGTCACTCAGGAAAAGGAGTAGGTGACAGTGGTTTCTTTATTAAATGGATATCAGGTGGAATAGTATATATTTTTCTTTATTTTATTTTGCTTTATAATGCCCTTAGATATTATCAAAAAAAAACATCAGATAAGCATAGTCTTTCTTTATTTTTTAATTTTATTTTTTTTATTTTTCTATTAGTAGAGCTCGGGACAACACCATTTTCATTACCACAATTTTCTATTTTCTTTTATGTTGTTTTATTACTACTTTCAAAATATAGTAGTATAAAATTTCAGCATACTACCAACTAGTTTACTTATTTTAAATATTTTCAAAAATTATTATGAAAGTTTTACTTATAAATCCTGAAATAACAAATTATCGTTTAGGAATTTATGAATTAATTGCTAATGAAGTTGAACTTACCGTTTTACATTTTGGAAAGAATTTAGATAATGAAAACTTAAATTTTAAACAAATAAAATCTAGATTAATTAAAATTGGTCCTATATTCATTACAACTATTTTTCTAAGTAAAATTTGTTCTAATTTTGATATTGTAATTTCTGATGGAAATTTAAGACACCTAGATCGGAATTTTTTAATACTAAATCCATTTAGAAAGTATAAGTGGATAAATTGGGGAATAGGTTTGTCGGCATCATTAAATAAGAAAATTGGAGTTGATAAAAAATTTGATTTTCTTCGTTTTTTTATTTTTAAAAAAGTTGATGCTCATTTATTTTATTCAGATTATCCAATAGAAAGGTATAAATCACATGGTATCAATTCTGAAAAATTATTTGTAGCCTGGAATACTGTAATTAATAATAATTATAATTACAGTATTCTTGAAAAAGATAGTATAATTTTTGTTGGTTCTTTATATAAGCAAAAAGGAATTTTTGAATTACTAAATGTCTACAGAATATATATTTTAAATTCTAAGATTAAATTAAAGCTTCATATAGTTGGAGGAGGACATGAGTTTAACGGAATTAAATTATTTATTAGAGATAATAATTTAAATGATTTTATATATATGCATGGCCCAATCTATGATTCTAAAATTTTACAAAAACTTTATAGTAGATCATTCTTATCTATATCTCCAAATCAAGCTGGCCTTTCTGTTTTAACTAGCATGTCTTATGGAGTCCCCTTTGTGACTAAACCAGATGCAATAACTGGAGGTGAAATTTTTTCTATCAAACATTTATTTAATGGATATTTATATAATACTAATCAAGAGTTATTAGATTTACTTTTTGATCTAGAGAATAATAATAAATTATACTTAAACATGGGAAATAACGCAAGAAAATTTTATATTGAAGAAAGAAATCCACATAAATTAGTACTAAAAGTTTTAGAATCTTGTCAATACGTTTTAAAAAATTGATTTGAAATGAAGGTAGCAATTTTAAATAGTGTGTATAATGTAGGATCAACTGGTAAAATCGTATCAGGATTACATAAAATTATTAAATTACGCGGACTAAATTCGATTATTATTTATGGCAGAGGTAAAAAAGTAAAAAAAGATAATTCAGTTCATTTTGTTTCTTATTACATAGAAACATTTTTTCATGTTTTGATGACAAGATTATTTGATAGGCATGGACTTCATTCATATTTTACTACTAAAAGAATCTGTCATATCTTAGATAATGAAAGGCCTGACATAATTCATTTGCATAATATTCATGGTTATTTTTTAAATATAAATATATTTTTTAAATTCCTAAAAATGCGCAACATTCCTGTTATATGGACATTGCACGATTGTTGGACATTTACAGGACATTGTGCTTATTTCGATAAAGTTAATTGTAATAAATGGCAAACTGAATGTAACAAATGTCCGCAGTTAAACTCATATCCGAAAACTTTTATAATTGACAGAGCAAAAGATAATTTTTATTTAAAAAGAAAACTTTTTAATGCAATTCCAAATTTATATATCGTTGGTGTATCAGAATGGATTTCAAATCATGTTAAAAAATCATTTTTAAGTCAGAAATTTTATGGAGTAATCTATAATGGGGTTGATACAAATATTTTTTTTCCGAGAGATATTTCAGCTGTAAAAAATAAATATAGTTTAAATGATAAATTTATTTTGTTGTCTGTGGCAAAAATATGGGAACCAAGAAAAGGTCTAGAGGATTTATTTGTACTTATAAATGCTTTACCAGAAAATTTTGTTCTTTTAATTGTTGGACGTGTTCTTTCGACTCCTAAATTAACTTCAGATAGAGTAATTTTTTTTGATGATATATCAAACCAAGATTCATTAGCTGAGTTGTATTCTGTTGCTAATTTATTCATAAACCTTTCTACTGAGGACAATCTTCCAATGACTTTAATTGAATCTTTAGCATGTGGAACAAATGTAATTTCATATGACACAGGCGGGTGTTCTGAGGTGATAAGTGATAAATTTGGTAAAGTTTTTTCTAAAGGTGATTTAGATGGAATATTGAATTATATAAAACACAATTATCAATATTTTAATAGTAAAATGTATATTGATAATGTAAATGAAATAAAAAATAAATTTAGTCAAGATATACAATATCAAAAATATGTAGATTTATATATCAATAAAATAAAAATAAATAAATAATATGAAAGATATTTATAGTAATGAAAATAGTGATTATAGAAATAATAATCCGTCATGGCATGTTGAAGATTCTCCATGGAAGGCTCAACAAATTTATAAAATAATAAAAAAAAATAATTTATATTTTGACACAATAGTTGAAATTGGATGCGGTGTCGGAGAAATTTTAAATCAGTTGTATTATAAACTTCCAAATAATGTTAATTTATTTGGGTACGATATATCTAAAGACGCATATCAAGAGGCTAAAATTAGATCAAAAGAGCGTTTATCATTTTACAATGAAGATTTATTGCTTCAAAATGTAAGTTTTGATTTACTTCTTATGATAGATGTTTTTGAGCACGTTGATGATTATATAAAATTTCTAAAGAGTTCTAAATCTAAAGCAAAATATTTTATTTTTCATATTCCGCTTGATTTAAGTGTTACTTCAATTGTTAGAAATAAACTTATTGATGCCAGAAATTCTGTTGGACATATACATTATTACTCTAAAGAAACTGCATTAGCGACACTTGAATATTCTAACTTTGAGATTATAGATTATTTTTATACTGATGGAGCTATCTCCTTGGGAAAAAAAATAAGAACTAGAGCTTTAAATCTGGTTAGAAAATTATTTTTTTCGCTCAATAAAGACTTTACAGTAAGAATATTCGGAGGGTATAGCTTACTGGTATTAGCAAAAAGTAAATAAAATTGAAGTATAATATTTATGATGGACAATAATCTTTGTAAAATATAAAATAATCTAAGCAAATGAGTTTAAAATATATACAAATTTTTAAATCAGTCTGGCAGCATCCTTTTAATAAAAAAAATAAAATTGCATCAATTTTTAGAGTTTTTAAATGGCAAATTATATCTAGAATGACTAAATGGGATTTAATATATCCTGTTAGCGCTAATACAGTTATGATTGCTAGAAATGGGATGACAGGAGTCACAGGTTGTATATATTCAGGTCTTTTAGAGTTTGAAGATATGTTCTTCGTCCTTCATTCACTAAATGAAAATGATTTGTTTATTGATGTTGGTGCTAATGTTGGGATTTATTCAGTTCTAGCTGCAGGCGAAAGAGGTGCAATGGTTATAGCCATGGAACCAATCAAAAAGACTTTTGATATATTATCAAAAAATATTAAATTAAACGGACTAGAATCAAAAGTTCAAACATTAAATATCGGAATTAGCGATTCGAAAGGAGAATTAAAATTTGTTTCTGAACAAGGTACAATAAATCACGTATTATCTTATAAAGATTCTAATTTACTATCAACTGAGTCAGTTTTAGTTGATACCTTAGATAATATATGTTCGAATAAAGAACCACTGATTATAAAAATTGATGTAGAGGGATTTGAAACTAATGTTATAAATGGCGCAAAAAAAATTATTGAAAATAAAAATCTTAAAGCGATAATTATAGAATTAAATGGACTAGGAATTAGGTATGGATTTGATGAAAAATCTATACATGAATTTCTTTTAGAAAAGGGCTTTAATTGCTTTTTATATGAACCATTCTCTAGATTATTTACTGAATGTAATTTTGATGGGGTACATAATACGATATATATAAGAGATATAAAATTTTTCCAAAATCGTGTAAAGCTTGCTTCCCCGGTAAGAATTCAAGATAAGCTTATATAATATTTCGATCATAATTTAAATAACTATTTTGTTAATTAAACTTAATTTATTTGTAACAATTCATTTCTTTACTAAAAATTGATTTAATGAAATATTATTTGTTTTTATTTTTTTTGTTGTTTATAGGTTGTAGAAAAGAAAAAGAACGCTAAAAGTGTGAAGGTTTCGGCAATAATTCTAAGTTGGGCTGCGTCCATCACCCTGTGCCCAATTCTGTTTGCGGGGACTTGTAAGAGGTATTCAAAAAAAGCAAGGCCCCAAGATAATAGAATAGCAATCCACAGAGGCATTTGCGTAAATTTTAAATGTCCGTACCATGCAACAATCATAATACAAGAGCTAAAAAATAAAAGAATGACGGACGTAATGTATGGATTCATTTAAAAATTGCTGACCTCAAAGCTGTGTATCTTGTCTAACAGAATTTTTCGAAATTAATTTTTCTATTTTTGCATCTAAGGATTCTGGTGTGTCAGTGGGGGCGAAGCGTTGAATTTTTTGACCATCGCTACTAATTAAAAATTTAGTAAAATTCCATTTAATATTTTCTGTTCCTAAAATTCCTTTGGCTTGTTTTTTTAAATAATTAAACAGTGGGTGAGCATTTTCGCCATTCACTTCAACTTTTTGAAACATGGGAAATGTTGTATTATAATTTAGTTGACAAAATTCAACGATTTCTTGCATGTCACCTGGATCTTGATTTCCGAATTGGTTACATGGAAATGCTAAAATAACA
>CAYZUJ010000032.1:0-8572 GCA_964481375.1 uncultured Neisseria sp.
TTATTTTCTACAAAACTACTATTGATTATGGTATTTAAATTATTTTCAGGTGCAAATGAGATATCTTCTAAAAGTTTTTCAATTATAGTATAGAGCCTGCGGGCACCAATATTTTCAGTTTTTTCATTAACAGTCCAAGCAATTTCTGCCATTTTACTAATACCATCATCTTGAAAGTCAATATTAGAGCCTTCAGTAGCTAATAAAGCTTTATATTGTTCTGTTAAACAAGCATTAGTAGAGGTTAGAATTTGTTTAAAGTCTTCAATTGTTAAGGAATTTAATTCTACACGGATAGGAAAACGCCCTTGCAACTCTGGAAGTAAATCTGAAGGTTTAGCTATATGAAATGCACCAGAAGCTATAAATAAGATATGGTCAGTTTTAATTAAGCCATATTTAGTACTTACAGTAGTTCCCTCAACAAGTGGTAATAAATCACGTTGAACTCCGGATCGAGAAACATCTTGACCTTTATTCTCGCCTTTAATAGCTACCTTATCTATTTCATCAATAAACACAATGCCATTTTGTTCAACATTCTTAATACTTAAGAGGCGGACTTCATCATCATTTACTAATTTATTCGCTTCTTCTTCGAGTAGTATTTTTTTAGCTTCATAGATTTTAAGCTTACGTTTAGTTTTTTTTGCTTCAACTCCAGCATTAAAAATTCCTTGTAATTGATTAGCAATTTCTTCAAAACCGTTAGGGGTCATCAATTCAATTTGAGCCTTAGGGAGAGATACTTCAATTTCAATTTCTTTATCGTCAAGTTCATTATTTTTGAGCATATTACGAAAATGTTCTTTGGTATTATTTTTGCTGTCAGGTTCAAGCATAGATTCATTATTGACTCTAGGAGCGGGTAATAATATATCTAATAGACGTTCTTCAACAGCACTTTTGGCATTTTCTAAATGAATTTTTCGGGTATTGTCACGAGTTTCTTTTATGGCAATTTCTATTAAATCTCGAATAATTGAATCAACATCTCTACCAACATAACCTACTTCAGTAAATTTTGTAGCTTCTACTTTTATAAAAGGAGCATCAGACATTTTTGCTAATCTTCTAGCAATTTCTGTTTTACCTACTCCGGTTGGACCTATCATAAGTATATTTTTAGGGGTAATCTCACTACGAAGTGGTTCTTCAACTTGCTGTCTTCTCCACCTATTTCTTAAGGCAATAGCTACTGCTTTTTTAGCGTTATGCTGTCCTATTATGTATTTATTTAATTCATCGACAATTTGTTTTGGATTTAAATGCATATTTATTTACTCATCATAAAAAGTGTATTTAATATAACATAGGGATATTAAAAAAAAAATCAAGCAATTATTTTTAAAAATGAAAATTAGTGACGAGAGTGGCATCTTCTTGCTAAAATACGTCACTAATAATTTTTAAGAAAGAGTAATAAATGAATTTAGAAAAAGTTTCACATGGAGATAGTATTCCTGAAGAATTTAATGTAATTATTGAAATTCCTGCATTTGCACCTCCTGTGAAATATGAAATGGATAAGGATTCAAGCGCATTATTTGTTGATAGATTTATAGGCACAGGGATGTCATATCCAGTAAACTATGGTTTTATTCCTCATACTTTATCGGAAGATGGAGATCCTATAGATGTTTTAGTTGTAACACCATTTCCTATAGTTCCAGGAGCAATAATTAAATGCAGACCATTGGGAATGTTAAAAATGGAAGATGATGCTGGAGTGGATACAAAAATATTGGCTATTCCAACAAAAAAAGTATGTCCATTATATGCTAAAATAGAAACTATGGAAGGTTTACCAACACTTATTTTGGATCAAATAAAATTTTTCTTTGAAAATTATAAAGGGCTTGAAACAGGGAGATGGGCTAAAGTTAAAGGTTGGGATAGCATTGATGCAGCAAAACAAGATATTTTAGCTGCAGTTAATCGTTATCATAATTAGATTATTAGTTAAATAAGCTGGGTTAAATTGCTTAAAACTTTATTATTTTAGGAGAAGTTTTATGAATATACTTAAAAAAATTTTTAGAAAACCAAAAATAGCAATTGGTTCGGCTAATTTTTCTCGAAGAGAAATTGTAAGCATACATCAATTTAGTAAATTAGCTATGACATTTTGGTTAGGTGGTAGCTGGATGGTAGCTTTAGTTATGTTTCCAATGCTATTTCGGACATTGGATCAAATAACTGCATCAGATTTGGTTGGGCAGATATTAAACATAATGGCATATATAGGTATAGTATGTCTTATTATTGCTTTAGTTGAAGTTATAATTAATCATAAATTAGCTCTTATTCAAACTAAACGTTTTTGGTATATTATAAGTATGGGATTTATTTTAATAATAAATAATTTTGCAGTTTTTCCTGTGATTTATAAGATTCGGCAAAAGTTATCTTTAGTAGCTCATCAAGTAATATCAGTGCAAAATAATATTTTTGATTTTTGGCATTCATTATCTTCAATATTATTTATTTTAAGCTGTATAATTGGCGTTTTTTATTTAATTGAAATGTAAAACTGTATTCAATAGTTTTTATTATTTTAGGCTTAATAAATGGTAGATAAATTGATAAATGAATTTGATAAAATAATAAAAAATTTGTTTAGTGAGCCGAAATCTTCTAGGGCACATCCTGATGATAATATTCCAGAAAATGAATTATCTCATGCAGAAAAAAAGAAAATTATTGCACTTATGAGGGTTAATCATTGTGGAGAAGTATGTGCTCAAGGTTTATATCATGGTCAAGCTTTAACTTCTGGTGATAAATTAAATAAGGAAGCATTTGAAGTTGCTGCAAATGAGGAGATAGAACATTTAGCTTGGACTTTAAATAGAATTAATGTCTTAGGTGGAAAAACTAGTATTTTAAATCCGCTATTTTATATGGGTAGTTTAGCTATTGGAGTGATGGCTGGAATGATTGGCGATAAATGGAGTTTTGCATTTTTATATGAGACTGAGCGCCAAGTTGAAAAGCATTTAGAAGAGCATTTATCTAAATTACCAAAAGAAGATTATAAAAGTATTGCTATTTTAGAGCAGATGAAGATAGATGAAAAGGCTCATGCAGAAATGGCATATAAGCAAAGTACAGTAGAATTACCGAATATGATAAAAACTTTAATGAAATTATCATCTAAAATTATGACTAAAATAACTTATCATATATAATCAACGTCTATTTGCGCTTCATGATAAAATCTCGTAGGAAGTTACTTATTTGATAAATATCGGGATTTATTATTTTTGAAGGAAAATTGATGACACAAAATACACAATCAAGTGGCTTACAGCCAATATTCAGCTTAGATAAAATTTATGTAAAAGATATTTCATTAGAATTACCAAATGCTCCTAAAATATTTTTAAATAGGGAGCAGCCAAATATTGAATTAAATTTAAGCTATAATACGGAAAAAATTGATGATGGAATTTATCAGACTATTATTCATGCAACAGTTAATGCTAAAATTGGAACTGAGCAGATGTTTTTAATAGAGGTTGATCAGGCAGGTGTTTTTCAAATGCGTAATATTCCTCAAGAACAATTAGATTTATTACATAATATAGAGTGTCCTAATATGCTTTTTGCCTATTTACGAGAAGTAGTAACTGATTTAACAACAAGAGCGGGATTTTTACCTGTTATGTTAGCACCAGTTAATTTTGCATATTTATATCAGCAAAAACAGCAATCAGAGGCTAATACTAGCAGTGTAACAGCTCATTAGAATATTATTGTACTTATTAATTTTGAAAGTATATTTAAATGCAAATTAGCATTTTAGGTGCAGGTGCATGGGGTTCTGCGCTTGCAGTTGCTTTTAGTAAAGTTGCAAATATAATCTTGTGGAGTAAAGATGAAAAGCAGGTAGAGCAAATAAATATTACTCGAAATAATATAAACTATTTACCTGCTGATGTAGTTTTTTCTAGAGAGATAGTAATTACCCATGATATAAAAGATACGTTATCTAGCAATTTATTAATTATTGCAACTCCCATAAATGCATTACGTGAAGTTTTGAGTAAAATATACAAGCAAATAAATAATAAAGATATAATTTGGGTATGTAAAGGGTTTGAAGCAAAAACTGGATTATTACCTCATCAAATTATTTATGAGGTTTGTGGGGATATAGAAAATATAGGTGCATTATTAGGTCCATCATTTGCATTAGAAGTTGCAAAAGGATTACCCACAGCTGTATCATTGGCTAGTAAAAGTAGATCATTTGTAAATAGATGGATTGATTTTTTTAACTCCGTACCAAACTTTCGGGTTTATGCTAATGAAGATGTCGTTGGTTGTGAGGTTGGTGCTGGGGTAAAGAATATAATGGCAATTGCAGTTGGTTTATCAGATGGATTAAATCTTGGATTTAACGCAAGAGCTGCTTTAATTACCAGAGGGCTTAATGAATTAGCTCAATTAGTAATTGCCTTAGGGGGTAGTGCAAAAACTATTTATGGTTTAACTGGTGTTGGTGATTTAATTTTAACTTGCACTGGTGATTTGTCAAGAAATAGATTGGTTGGATTAAAGCTTGCCCAAAAAGAAGCTATTGCTGATATTGTAAAAAATTTAGGTCATGTTTCTGAAGGGGTTAATGCTATTGAAGTGGTGAGGAAATTAAGTTATAAATTAAAAATTGACATGCCGATTGTTGAAGCAGTTTATCGTATTGCCTTTGAAGGAGCTGATTTAACAAGTGAAGTTTATAGTTTATTTAAGCGTGAACCAAAATTTGAACTTTTTATGGATTAAAAATATATGTATAAGATGTTATTTTTATTATTATTTAGTATGATTAATGTAGTTAAAGCAGATGGAATAAAAGCACTAAATAATTTTTTACAGAAAAAAAATAATAGTATAAGTGCTGATTTTTCGCAAACGGTAACCAGTAGTAAAAGTGTTAAAACTACGATAGGAACAATGGAGATAGAAAGACCAAATAAATTTCGTTGGCATTATGTAAAAGAAGAGCAACTGATAGTAAATGATGGAAAGTATATATACATATATGATAAACCATTACAGCAAGTAACAATAAATAAATTGGGAAACATGTTAGGTAAATCTCCAGCATTACTTTTAGCTGGTAGTTTGGATATTAAAAAATATTATAATATTACTTCTAATCCTGATGCAGATAATTTAGAGTGGGTAACTTTAACTCCTAAAGATACTAAAGATAACAATGGTTTTAAAGTTGTGCAAATTGCATTTAATAAAGTTAATCAAGTACTAACTCAGATGAAGTTTATTGATACTTTTGATAATAAGATTACTATTGAATTTAGTAATATGAAGATTGGGAATAAATTTCCAAAAAATGAATTTATTTTTGTGGTACCTAAAAATACCGATGTTATAAAAGCGGATTAATTAAAATTAATAGGTAATAATCTATGAAAAATAAAATTAAACATATTCATTTTGTGGGGATAGGTGGTGTAGGAATGTCAGGTATAGCTGAAGTCTTACATAATTTAGGATATTTGATATCAGGTTCAGATCTTACTGCTAGTTATAATACAGATCATTTAAAGAAAATTGGTATTAAAGTTTTTATTGGGCATGATAAAGCAAATTTAGAAGATGCGAATGTAGTTGTAACTTCAACAGCGGTTAGTAAGGATAATCCTGAAGTATTAGAGGCTAAACTTCGTGGAATTCCAATAGTTCCACGAGCGATGATGCTAGCAGAGTTAATGCGTTTTAAATATGGGATTGCAATTGCCGGAACTCATGGGAAAACAACTACAACTAGTCTTTGTTCAGAAGTCTTAAGTCAGTGTGGTTTAGATCCAACCTTTATTGTAGGTGGTAAATTAGCGGTTACTGAATCAAATGCTAAATTAGGGGGGGGAGAATATTTGGTAGCAGAGGCTGATGAATCTGATGCCTCTTTTTTATATTTAAATCCGTTAATTGCAGTAGTTACTAACATTGATTTTGATCATATGGATACATATGATCATGATGAAGAAAGATTAAAACAGACGTTTATTGATTTTTTACATAGATTACCTTTTTATGGAAGAGCAATTCTTTGTTATGAAGATGAAAGAACAAGATCAATTATTCCCTATGTAGGTAGACCAATTATAACATACGGGTTTAGTAGTGAATGTGATATATATGCTAAAGATATAAAAAGTGATGGTTGCAAAATGGAATTTACAGTATATGTAAAAAGTAAGAAAAATAGCTATCCTATCACTTTAAATTTACCGGGAATACATAATGTATTAAATTCTTTAGCAGTAATAGCTGTTGCTCTAGAGTGTGAAGGTAGTATAAAGCAGATAGCAACAGGGTTAAAAATGTTTCACGGAGTAGGCAGACGTTGTCAGAGGTATCCAGATATTAAAGTTAATGGAGCTAATGCAGTATTAATTGATGATTATGGTCATCATCCCTCAGAATTAAAGGCAACTATTAATGCATTAAGAGGTGCTTTTCCTGATAAACGAATGGTATTATTATTTCAACCCCACAGATATACAAGAACTAGGGATTTATTTGATGATTTTGTATCAATATTAAGCTCTGTTGATTTACCAATTATTTTAGAAATTTATTCAGCAGGAGAGAAGCAGATTCCGCATGTTAATGGGAGTATTTTAGCAAATGCTGTTAGACTTCATGGGCATGAAAATGTTTTATTTGCATCAGATCTAGAAGATGCAAAACAAAAATTATTTAGTGTGTTAAAGGATAACGATCTGGTAATCACTATGGGTGCTGGCAGTATAGGTAAATTACCACAAATGTTATTATCGTGATTTAATAATTTAGGATAAAGGTAATGAATTATAAAGAAAAATACGGTAAAGTAGCGGTAATAATGGGCGGTACTTCACCAGAACGAGAAATTTCTTTAATTAGTGGCACAGGAATGTTAGAGGCATATTTACGTCTTGGAGTTGATGCATATAAATTTGATCCAGCAGAGAAATCCATTTGTGAATTAAAAAATATGGGATTTGATAGAGCTATTTTGGCTATGCATGGCAAGGGTGGCGAAGATGGTACATTACAAGGCGCTTTAGAGTATTTAAAAATTCCTTATTCTGGGTCTGGAGTCATGGCTAGTAGTATAGCAATGGATAAGCATAGGACTAAATTAATTTGGCAATCACTGGGATTACCTGTTGCAAAATGGCAATATTTAAGAGAAAAAGATTATAGAAGAGGGAATTTTAAATTACAATTAGAGTTACCCGTAATTATTAAACCAGCTCGAGAGGGTTCTACAATTGGGATAACTAAACTTTATGTATTAGATAAATTAGAAGAGGCAATTGAGTTAGCTTTTAAAAGTGATACAGCCCTTTTGATAGAGGAGTTGATTATAGGAGATGAATTTTCAGCTACGATTTCTAAGGATAAAGTTTACCCGATAGTGAAAATTGAAGCTCCTAATAAAGATTATGACTATAAAAACAAATATTTTACTGATGATACTAAATACATTTGTCCGTGGAATTTTTCTAAATTGCAAAATGAGGTAGAAAAATTAGCTTTAGAATGTTATTTGGCAGTAGGTGCAAATGGTATAGCAAGAATTGACTTCATGATAGATAAAAATGAGCATATTTATTTTTTAGAGATAAATACACTGCCAGGCATGACAAGTCATAGTTTAACGCCTATTGCATTTAAAGCGGTAGGAGTTAGTTATGATGAGTTATGCTTATATATTTTAGATGAGGCGTCTTGTGGCAAATAAAGCTAGTGATTTGGATTATAGGGTAAATATTTTTGATAATATTAAATTTTTAAATAGATTATCTTATCTTATAGGAATTTTAGCTATATTTATTTTTCTTTTTAGTTGTTTTGATTATGCTGCAGAAAATTGGTTTAGAGTTGAAAAAATAGTAATTGAAGGTGATTTTAAAAATATAACTTCTCAGCAATTATCTAATTTAGCAAAAGATCAGTTACATGGAACATTATTTACACTTGATATAGATGATTTACAAAAAAAATTTAAGCATATACCGTGGGTTAAGCAAGTAATAGTTTCGCGTAAATTTCCTGATACAGTTGTTATTTATGCTATTGAATATGTACCTTTAGGTAAATTTGGCGATAATAGTATTTTATCAGTAGATGGAAAAATAATTCCTGCATTAAGCACTAATCCAAATTTACCAGTTTTTTATTCAGATGATATGCAAACGCAAGCTTTAATTGACAATTATAATTTATTATTACCAATATTAAATAAGCATAAAATTAGTTTAAAAAAAATGTATTTAATTGAAGGTAATATTCTTAAATTAAATTTGTCTAATAATTTACAAATTACAATTTGTGGTAATGATTTTACTCGAAAATTTAATTTATTAAATAGATTTTGGGATAAGTTTTATCAAATTAGACCTAACTTATCATATATAAACACTTGCTATAAAAATGGTATTGCAATTAATTGAAATCTATTATTATCAGGTATAATATTCGAGTTAGAGAGGTGTATTAATGAGTAAAATGCTTTTTAGTTTAGACATAGGTAGTTCTAAAATTATTGCAT
>CAYZUJ010000032.1:8582-12524 GCA_964481375.1 uncultured Neisseria sp.
CATTGGTTGGTAGTATTGGTGAAACAATAGAGGTGCATGGGGTTAGTAATTATTATTACACTACTAGTAACAAAAGCAATGATTATTTAAATGTTAATAATGGGGTTGTATGTAATATTGAAACTGTTAGCGTAAAAGTATTGCAAGTTTTAAATGAAGCAAAGATTAATGCAGATTGTTCAAGTGGTGGAGTTATTGTAAATATTGCAGGCTCTAACGTAAGAAGTATCTACTCTAAAAATAGAATTGATTTAAATAATACAGTAATAACTTTTGATGTAATGCAACAATTAATTACAGATGCTAGAAAAATGGAGTTGCCAGCAAATTATGAATCTCTGGATTATGAGGTTCAAGAATATATTCTTGATGGACAAAATTACTCAATTAACCCGCTTCATTTGACTGCAAATTCTATTGAATCAAATATTAATATATTTACAGCAGGGCGATCTGCAATATCTAATTTAAAAAAAATAGTCCGCTATAGCGGTTTTAATTTAGCAAAAATAGTTCCTTCTGGGGTTTTATCTGGAATGTCGGTATTGCATTATGAAGAAAAGGAGTTAGGTTGTTGCTTAATTGATATTGGTGCAGGAACTACGGATATAGTTGTATACGAAAATGGTTTTATAAGGTATATATATTCTATTCCTATTGGGGGAGAAGATATTACAAGAGATATTTCTGCGGTTTTAAAGATTTCTAGGAATTTAGCCGAAGATATAAAAATTAATTATGGATCGTGTGCATATGTGGATGCAAATTATAAACTTAGGGAAAATATTTCAGTTACTGATCATAGAGGTTTAAATATAATAATTTCCCGCAAATTATTAATTGATATAATAAACGAACGACTAAAAGAAATTTTTCAATTAGTGAAAACTGAAATTCATAAACAAAAAATATATGATATAATAAGTTCTGGCATGGTTATAACTGGAGGGACGGCGTTACTTCCAAGTATTGAAGAAAATGCTAGACAATATTTTAATATGCCAGTTAGAATTGGCGTGCCATTATATAATGGGAACTTTTCTGATTTAATAACGTCGCCAAAATACGCAACTTCGTTAGGGACTTTATATTTTGCTAAAGAATATATGGCAGAAGAAATTAAAGCGCAAAATAGTCCAAATTATATTGGAAATATAAAAAAGATAATGAATAGATTATTTACAAAATCTCAAAAATAATAATAAGGATAAATCATGGATAAAATATCAAATCCTATACAAGAAAACTTTGATATGCAAGAAGTTATGACTCATGTAGGTGAGGTTATAAAAGTCATAGGTGTAGGTGGTGGCGGATGTAATGCAATAGATAATATGGTGATGAATGGCGTTAAAAACGTAGAATTTATTTGTGCTAATACTGATGCTAAAGCTTTAAGCAGGAATAAGGCTCATCATTTATTGCAGTTAGGTCATGGTTTAACAAGAGGTTTAGGTGCTGGTAGTCAGCCAGAAGTTGGGAAAAAGTCAGCAATGGAAGATAGAGAAAAAATTGCCTCTCTTTTACGTGGAACCGATATGTTATTTATTGCCTCAGGTATGGGGGGTGGCACTGGAACAGGAGCTGCTCCAGTAATTGCCGATATTGCTAAAAGCCTAAATATTTTAACTGTAGGAGTTGTTACTAAGCCTTTTGCCTATGAAGGAGAAAAGCGTCGTAAGATAGCTCATCAAGGAATTGAAGAATTAAAAAAATATGTTGATTCTTTAATAGTTTTGCCTAATGAAAAATTATTATCTGAATTAGGTGAAGAAGTATCTATGAGAGAAGCGTTTCTTGCTGCGGATAATATTTTAAAAGGTGCGGTTTTAGGTATTACTGAAGTTATTAAAACACCAGGAGTTATAAGCCTTGATTTTGCTGATGTAAAAACAGTAATGTCTGGTCGTGGTTTAGCTATGATGGGTTCAGCGTCAAGTAGTGGTACTAATCGAGCATCATCTGCTGCGGAAAAAGCAATATTTAGTCCTTTATTAGATGATGTATCATTAGATGGAGCAAAAGGTGTATTAGTTAATATATCTTCAGCACCTGGTTCATTAAAATTAAAAGAATATGAAGAAGTATTAGAACTAATTGAAGCTTATGTTCATGAAGATGCAGATTTTAAAGCTGGGATGGCAGAAATTGAAGATATGGATCCAGAAGAAGTTAGGGTAACAGTTATAGCTACAGGGCTTAATGATTTAAGAGAAATAAATAACGAAAATAGCTTATTTAAAAAAGAAGATACTGAGGAAACTGAAATTGGCATAGCAGGATTTTCTTCTCAAGCAGAAGAAACTAGTGATGAGTTTTCTGGATTTAATAAAAATATATTTTCTACACCAGCATTTTTCAGAAAGAAACGTTCTTGATTTATCAAAGGACAATTGCAAATCCGGTAACTGTTACTGGAGTGGGAGTACATTCAGGATGCAGAGTAACACTTACTTTAAGACCAGGAGTTAAAGATCAAGGAATTATTTTTATTCGTACTGATTTAGTCAATCTACCAAAAATCAAATGCCATCCATTTTTAATTAATGATACTAGATTATCATCGACTTTAGTTGATGATAATGGAGTACGGGTTGCAACTATTGAACACTTGATGTCAGCGTTAGCATGCTTTGGAATTGATAATTTAACTATTGAATTGTCAGCTCCAGAAGTTCCAATTATGGACGGCTCTTCAAATTCTTTCTTATTTATTTTAGATCAAGCAAACGTTGTGGAGCAGGACGCAAAAAAAAAATATATAAAGATTTTAGAGAAAATTGATCTTATAGAAAGTGATAAGTGGGTAAGTTTAACTCCTCTTGATGGTTTTAAAGTTAAATTATCTATTGATTTTAAGCACCCATTTTTTAAACCAGAATATAATAGTTTAGAAATTGATTTTTCGAAACAGTCTTATGTAGATGAGATAAGTAGAGCTCGGACATTTGGTTTTATGTATGAAGTAGAGCATTTAAGAAAAAATGGATTAGGTTTGGGTGGTAATTTAAATAACGCAGTGGTTATAGATGAAGATAATGTATTGAATGAGGGTGGGCTACGTTATAATGATGAATTTGTTCGCCATAAAATCTTAGATGCAATCGGCGACTTATATACAATCGGTTATCCGATTATTGGAGCATTTGAGGGCTATAAATCAGGTCATTCTGTTAATAATAAATTATTACGTAAACTACTAAATACACCAGAATCTTGGCAATATGTTACATTTGAGAATGAGGATCAAGTACCAAATAGTTTTCATAGTGTTTAAGAAATAAAGATTTTTAAACAAGTTACTTAAGTTTTTAAAGTCATTTGTGGGTTTCATAAAAAAAATGGTTTCAAATCAGTATAGTGAATAGAAAAAGTTTATTCTTATTAACATAAACCAATAAAAAAGTGAGCAAATTAATATGTTTTTGAGTTAAAATCTCAATTACTGAGTTATAATTAATCAATAATCTAAATAACTAACAATTACTTAATAAAATATTAGAAATAAATAAAATGGAACAATTTGTACATTTAAGGTTACATTCAGAATTTTCCATTACTGATAGTATTGTGCGCATTAAAGATGCAGTTTCTTTAGCTAGCCAAGATAATATGGTAGCTTTAGCTCAAACTGACTTACATAATCTATTTGGTATGGTTAAATTCTATAAAGCATGTCGTGAAAATGGAGTTAAGCCTGTTATTGGTAGTGAAGTAAATATTATTTCTGAAGATGATTTTAAATATAGAATTTTAGTTTTAGCAAAAAATATTAATGGTTATAGAGAACTATGTGAATTATTAACAATGTCATATATTGAGAATAAGATTTTAGATATTCCTTATATTAAAGAAGATTGGTTATTTAATGGTAAATATTGTAATTTAATTATATTATCTGGGGCACATAATGGGGATATTGGGCAACTAATATTACAAAAT
>CAYZUJ010000032.1:12534-17188 GCA_964481375.1 uncultured Neisseria sp.
TAAAAGAAGTAATGAATGATGAAAAATATCGAAAGATGACAAGTGAGCGTATCAAAAAATGGAAGCTTGATAATCCAGAGGAGTATGCTGAAGCAAGAAAGAAAGCTAAATTTTGGGCTAAATATTTTCCCGATAATTATTACTTAGAATTACAACGAATTATGCGTTCTGATGCAATTAATGTAGTAGAAGAGTCAATAAAAATTGCTAGTGAATTAAACTTGCCTGTAGTAGCAACTCATCCTATTCAGTTTATAAAAGCATCTGATTATATTGCACATGAAGTTAGAATATGTATTGCAGATGGCGAATTGCTTGATAATGAAAAGAGGCAGTCTAAATTTTGTGAAGAACAATATTTCTTAAATCAAAAAGAAATGATTGCAAGATTTAAAGATATACCTAGTGCGATTGCAAATAGTGTAGAAATTGCAAAACGATGCAATTTAGAAATAACTTTAGATAAATATTTTCTACCAGATTTTGTTACACCTAAAAATCTCGATTCAAATGAGTATTTAAAAATTTTAGCAAAAGAGGGGCTTGAGAAAAGATTAGATGAAATTTTTTTAAAAGATTCTGAAGAAGAACGTAAAAAGTTTGAAGCAATATGTTATGAAAGATTAGCAAATGAAATTGATACTATTATCCAAATGGGTTTTGCTGGTTATTTTCTCATAGTAGCTGATTTTATTAATTGGGCAAAACAAAACAATATTCCCGTTGGTGCAGGGCGAGGTTCAGGAGCTGGGTCATTAGTTGCTTTTGCCCTAAGGATTACAGGTATTGAGCCACTACGTTATGGATTACTTTTTGAAAGATTTTTAAATCCAGAACGTATTTCTATGCCTGACTTTGATATTGATTTTTGCCAAGATAAACGAGAATTAGTTATTGAATATGTAAAAAATAAATATGGAAGAGAGTCAGTAGCACAAATTGCAACTTTTGGTACTATGTCATCAAAAGCAGTTATTAAAGATGTTGGTAGAGCATTGGCACTACCTTATACTCTTTGTGATTCAATCTCTAAATTAATAATAAACACTCCAGCGAAAAGTTATAGCTTATTAGAAGCTTATGAAAAGTTTCCTGAACTTAAAGAAAAAATTGATAATGCAGATGATGAAGTAAAGCGTCTTTGGGAATTATCTTTACAACTGGAAGACTTAACACGAAGTGTGGGCAAACATGCGGCAGGTGTTTTAATTGCACCAACTAAACTTACTAATTTTTGCCCCATTTATTTAGCAGATGGTATGCAAACATCTCAATTAGATATGAGTGATGTGGAAAAGATTGGGTTAGTTAAGTTTGATTTTTTAGGTTTAAGAAATTTAACCATTATTCAAGAAACTTTAGAGAGTGTTAAAGAGCTTTATAATGAAAATATTCAACTTTCAAATTATGATTTTGCAGATGAAAAAGTTTATGAGCTTTTGCGCCAAGGCAATACAGCATCAGTTTTTCAGCTTGAGTCACATGGAATGCGTCGTGTTTTAACTAAATTAGAACCTGATAGATTTGATGATATTATTGCGGTTGGTGCATTATATCGACCAGGACCTCTAGGTTCAGGAATGGTTGATGACTTTATAAAGAGGAAAAAAGGAGAATCTTTATTTAATTTTTTTCATGATGATTTAAAGGAGTGCTTAGAGCCTACATATGGGGTTATTGTTTATCAAGAACAAGTTTTACAGATTGCACAGATAATAGGTGGTTATACATTAGGGGGTGCTGATTTATTAAGACGGGCTATGGGAAAAAAGAAGCCTGAAGAAATGGCATTACATAAAAATATATTCGTCGAAGGGGCATTAAAAAAGGGATATTCAAAAGATTTAGCAATAGGATTATTTGATATTATGGCTAAATTTGCTGAATATGGTTTTAATAAATCACATAGTGCTGCTTATGCCGTAATATCATATCACACTGCTTATTTAAAAGCGCATTATTTAACATGTTTTATGGCTTCAACTCTTTCATCTGAATTAGATAAAACTGACAAATTATATGAGTTATATCAGGATTGTATTGATAATGAAATTGTCATATTGCCTCCTGATATAAATTATTCTAGTTATAGGTTTAAAGCAATAGATAATAAGACTATTCGTTATGCTTTAGGTGCAGTTAAAGGGGTGGGAAAAAGCATTGTTTCATTAGTTGAAAAAGAACGGAGTGATAATGGAGAATTTAAAGATTTTGTTGATTTTTGTTTGCGAATGGATAAAAAACATATAAATAAAAGAGCATTGGAAAGCTTAGTTAAAGCTGGAGCGTTTGATACTTTGGAAAATAATAGAAATAAATTATTAAATATATTCCTAAAATATTAAATGAAATAGAAGATATTAATAGAAATGCAAACCAAGGTTCTTTATTTGAGGCACCCACAATTGAATTACAACATTATGAGACTTGGACACTAAAAGAACAGCTTAATAATGAAAAACAGGCTATTGGCTATTATTTAAGTGCTAGTTTATTTGATGAATATCAAGATATTGTACGTAAGCTTAATGTAATGCCTTTAAGTAAGTTTAGTATAGATGATGAAGATGTAAAAGAATTAATTTATTCACCTAAAAACGAAAAAACTAAAGTATTAGTATGTGGTATTATTAATAATATTGGTTCACGCCCGTTAAAAAAAGGTGGAAAAATTGTATTTGTTAATATTGAAGATGATTCCTCAATGTTTGAATTTGTTGTTTTTAATGAAACGTATGAAAGATATAAACATTTAATAAAAATTGATGAAATGGTTTTTATTGAGGGTGAATTAATGTTTGATTCATTTCGTAATCAAGTTAAAATAACAGCTGGAAAAATTTATACCTTAGATGAAATTTTAAAGGAAAACGTGAAACAAGTTCAATTTAATATTTCACATGATTTTGTAGTAGAAAAGTTAACATCGTTTCTTGAAAAAGATGGAGCAAATATAGTAGTAAATTATTTTAATGAAAAAGCTAAATGTAAGATTGAGTTTGGTTCAGAACATAGACTATTAGTTAATTATTCCAATTTAAGTAAACTAAATATATTATTGGGCAAAAATGCATGGAGTATAATATAAAATATAATAGTTTTTGATGGTGTATTAATGAATACAATTCATTCAAAATTTTCTTTCAAACAACTAGTTACTATATTAGTAGCATCTTTAATGATATTAATGGAAAATATTGATACTAATATATTAAATGTTGCGATTCCTGCTATAGCAACTGACTTGAATGCTCCTCCATTACAACTTAAACTTGCAATTACCAGTTATTTAATTAGTTTAGCTATTTTTATACCGATTAGCGGCTGGATATCCGATCAATTTGGCACAAGAAAAGTATTATTGTGGGCTATTTTTGCTTTTGGTTTATTTTCTTTATTTTGTGGATTTGCTCATTCATTGTTTGAACTAGTAATATTTAGATTTTTACAAGGTATTGCAGGTGCGTTTATGGCACCAGTTGGTAGGTTATTAATGTTAAAAGCATTTGATAAATCTGATCGCGTAAAAGTATATGTCTTGATGTCTTTACCAGTAGTATTAGGGCCTTTATTAGCACCATTTCTCGGTGGGGTTTTAGTTTCATTATTTAATTGGCGTTATATATTTTATGTGAATGTGCCTTTTGCTTTATTGGCTCTTTTAGGAACTTATGTTTATGTTGAAAATTATGTGCAAAAGACAGATAAATTTAATTGGTGGAGTTTTATTTGGTTAGGTTTATTTCTATCAATATTTTCTTATTGGCTTGATACTGCATTTGATCCAAAACCTGCAGCTACAAAATCTCTTATATTAGTATTTGCTATTATTTCCCTTTTAGCATATTTAAAGGTTGAGTTTTCTTCAGATAATAAGATTATAAATTATAAATTATTTTCTATTAGAACATTTAAAATATGTTTTTATAGTAGTATTATTACGCGAGCATCTTTTGGGGGCAGAGGGTTTGCTCTAGTATTATTTTTGCAGTATACTTTACAGATGCCACCAATAATTGCTAGTTATTTATTGTCTAGTATGGCAGTTGGTTTATTTTTAGGAAGAATTTTTGTAAAACGAGTTTTGGATTATTTAGGTTTTAAATTAATGTTAACTATATCTAATATTGGTGCGGCAATTAGCTTATTATTATTTGGCTTTATTCGTACGATAGATGCTTTTTCTATTTGTGTGCTTATACTTAATGGTTTATTTACAACAGTTGGATTTATGCTACTAAATATTTTATGTTATGCAGATATTGAAGAAGCAGATTATGCCTCAGCAACTGGAATAGTCAGCACTACTCAGCAGTTATCTTTTTCTTTAGGGGTTGTTATTGCAGCTAGTGCACTACATATATTTAATAGTCTTTTTGGTGAATTTACTTTTAGTGCATTTAATGCAGCTTTTATTGCTATTTCTATTTTGGGTTTATTTAGTCAAGTATATTTGAGTAAATTAAAAAATAGTGATGGCGATGATTTAATAGATCATCATCATTTGGGGAACTAGATTGAGAAAGGTTATAAATAGTTAATATGAAAATAAAGAATTTAAATATAGTGATTTTGGCTGCAGGTCAGGGAAAAAGAATGTTTTCTGATTTACCAAAAATTCTGCATAATGTAGGAAATAAGCCAATACTACAAC
>CAYZUJ010000033.1:0-7317 GCA_964481375.1 uncultured Neisseria sp.
CAGTTGTATGCAGAATTTAGAGATTTTTTTCGAGAAAATGCAGTTGAGTACTGTGTTTCATATTATGATTATTATCAACCAGAAGCTTATGTGCCACATAAAGATTTATTTATTGAAAAAGATTCAAGCATTAATGAGCATATAGAGCAAATGCGTTTAGCTGCTACAAAATCAATATTAGAACGTAATGATGTAATAATTGTAGCTACGGTATCAGCTATTTATGGCATTGGCGAAGCAAAAAGCTATCAAAAGATGGTCTTACATTTAAAAGAACATGTTAGATTAACTCATAAAGAAATTATTACTCAGCTAGTTAATATGCAATATCAAAGAGCTGAAGTAGAGTTTAAACGCGGTACTTTTAGAGTTAGAGGAGAAATAATTGATATTTTTCCGGCTGAACATTTTGAAAAAGCTATTAGAATTAGTATATTTGATGATGAAATTGAATCAATATTTCTTTTTGACCCATTAACTGGAAAACAAAAACAAAGGTTATCCATTTTTACAGTATTCCCATCTTCTCATTATGTAACGCCTAAAGAAACCATAATATCTGCTTATGAAAAAATTAAAATTGAACTAGAGGAATGTGCAAAAAACTTTCTGGCTCAAGGCAAAACTATTGAGGCATACAGAATAAAGCAAAGAACTGAATTTGACCTAGAAATGCTAATGGAAATTGGTTTTTGTAAAGGAATAGAAAACTACTCAAGGCATTTAACAAATAGAAATGCAGGCGAACCACCACCAACATTAATAGATTATTTACCTAATAATAGTATAATGTTTATTGATGAATCACATGTCACTATATCACAAATAGGTGGAATGTATAATGGGGATAGAGCAAGGAAACAAAATTTAGTTGATTATGGGTTCAGATTGCCTTCAGCAATAGATAATAGACCGTTGCAGTTTAAAGAGTTTGAATTAAGAATGCCACAAACAATTTTTGTGTCAGCAACTCCTGGAGAATATGAAAAAGAACATCAAGATAATTTAGTTGAGCAAGTAGTTAGACCAACAGGTTTAATTGATCCAATTATTGAGATTAGATCAGCTATTAGTCAAGTAGATGATTTAATACATGAAATAAGAATTTGTAAAGAAAGACAGGAACGAGTGTTAATTACTACATTAACTAAGAAAATGTCTGAAAAATTAGCTGAATATTATGCTGAAAATGGAATTAAGATAAGGTATTTACATGCTGATATTGATACGGTTGAACGTGTAGAAATTATTCGGGATTTACGATTAGGTATTTTTGATGTGTTAGTAGGGGTTAATTTACTAAGAGAGGGTTTAGATATGCCAGAAGTTAGTTTAGTAGCTGTTTTTGATGCAGATAAAGAAGGTTTTTTGCGTTCAGAAAAGTCATTAATCCAAACTATTGGTAGAGCAGCAAGAAACATTAATGGTAAGGCAATATTTTATGCAGAAAAAATAACTAATTCAATGCAAAAAGCAATTGAAGAAACTAATCGGCGTCGTGATAAACAAATACATTTTAATAAAGTCAATAACATTATTCCCGTATCAATTATTAAACCAATAAATGATATAATTGATGGTGTATATAAAGAGGAAAAAGAAAAGCATTTTGAAGTTTCATTGCCAAAAAATTTATCAGATAAAGAGTTAACTAAATTAATTAAGCAGACTGAAAAACAAATGAAATTACATGTTATTAATCTTGAATTTGAAAAAGCGGCAATTTGTCGAGATGAATTAAAAGTATTAAAAGATTTATTATTTAAAGGAATTGAAGCATATGGCTAGTTTTATTATTGGTGTAGCTGGTGGTTCTGGTTCGGGTAAGTCTACGGTTACTGAGCATATTATTAATGCAATTGGAAATACTAAAGTAGCTGTAATTATGCAAGATTCTTACTATAAAGATTTATCACATTTACCCTTAGTGGCACGACAAAAAGTAAATTTGGATCATCCAGATGCATTTGATTGGGAATTATTAAGTAAACATATTGAAGATTTATATCATGGATTATCAATTGAAATGCCTACTTACGATTTTACACAATATGTTAGAACCGCAACTAAAATAAGTGTTAATCCTGCACAAGTAGTTATATTTGAGGGAATTTTTTCTTTATTAGATGATAAGGTATGTAAAAAGATGGCGTTAAAACTTTTTGTAGATACAGCATCAGATATAAGATTTATTCGTAGATTAAAACGTGATATATCAGATAGAGGTAGAACTACGGAAAGTGTTGTTAAGCAATATTTAGAATATGTGCGACCAATGCACAAGAAATTTATTGAACCAACAAAGCGTTCTTCGCATATTATTATTCCTCATGGAGCTAACAAAGCAGCATTGGAAATGATTGTAGCAAGAATTAGAGCAGCAATTAATAATGAAGAGCTAGTGGGTAGTAATTATATTCAATTAAATGAAAATTTATTTTTTGATGAAGAGTAAGTTATGAATCCTTTTATTATTGGAGTAGGTGGTGGTTCTGGTTCTGGAAAATCCACAGTTACAGACCAAATTGTAAAGGCGGTAGGTATAGATAAAGTTTCAGTATTTTATCAAGATAATTATTACTTAGATCGTTCTCATTTATCAATGGATGAGCGTAATAAGATTAATTTTGACCATCCTAATGCTTTTGATTGGCTTTTAATGAAAACCCATTTAAATGATTTATATCATGGGTTACCTATTGAAATGCCTATTTATGATTTTACTACGCATACTCGCAGAAGCGAAACTGTGTTAGTAGTTCCTGCACCAGTTATTATAGTTGAAGGAATTTTCGCTCTTTTTGATGATGAAATGTGTAAAAGGATGGCGTTAAGAATTTTTGTAGATACAGCATCAGATATTAGATTAATAAGAAGATTAAAAAGGGATATTTTTGAACGTGCTAGAACTATAGATAGTGTTTTAGAGCAATATAGTCAATTTGTTCGGCCTATGTATAAAAAATTTGTAGAACCTACTAAAAGGCGGGCGCATATAATAATACCTCATGGATCAAATAAAGCAGCTCTAGAGATGATAATTTCAAGGATTTTGTCTGTGTTAAATGGACAAAGAATAATAGTAGAGAATGAATTAATATTTGATGAACCTGATGAATCACATGAATAAATATAAAGGAAATAAAGTAATGAAAAAAATAAGTTTATTGATAGTAAGCTTAATGACTGTAAATATGGTATTTGCTGAAGTGAGCAACGATAAAAAAGGTGTGAAATCAGAATTAATTGGTGGTTTTTCTGCACCTATTTTTTTTACTCATTATGACCAAAATTTAATTGATAGTATTTGTGCTAATAAAAATAATCCTAAACGGATAGATGTATCTTATCCATCACATTTAAAGATATTAGCATTCAAAATTATTAAAGGAATAAATAAAAAGTGCGATGTACCTATTAAAGCATCTGAATTAAACTTGCACGATACAGATACTGTTAAATATAGGCATGATGCAGTAGTTATTAGTATAATATTCAATAATAAATAGACACCTTTTATAAATTACAAAAGGTGTCTAAACAGCTATTAGTTATACCACTTTTTTAGAAGTTGTATTTTAAACCAACTAAAACTGCATTAGTAAATCCTAAAGCGTTTACACTACCATAGTAACCATAGTCAGTGAGGTTTATAGAAAATTGTTTAGTAAAATTAAATTGTACCCCAGCACCCCACATACCAGCCCAAGCTGTGTTTTGAGCGTTAGTGAGGCTATAGCTATTACCTGGAGTCCAACTAGGAAAAGTAGCAACACCAGGAGATCCCATAGCACCACCTAATTGTAGGAATAAATCAAAATAATCACCTAAAGGTAGAGTTCCTTTAACTGATAAATCAGTCCATAGAACATTTTGATTAATAGCACCACCAGATTGAGACATGTTAAGAAAACCAACTTCAAGAGCTAAGAATTCGTTGAAATTGTATCCGCCGTCTAGACGAAGTGCTAAGTCAGGAGCTGACATATCATTCCAGCCTGCACCAGCACCCATACCAACATACATATTGCTGTTACCTAAACTTATGCCGCAGTCGGCAAAAGCTGCATAGCCAGATACAGCTAATAATAAAGCTAAAGTTTTTTTCATATTAACCTCTTTCAAAGAAAAATTAACTGTAGCATTTTCTATGCTACGCGGAAACCATTTTAACATTAGTTTAAAAAAAATGGTACAATTTTTTTATGTTTTATAAAAAAAAATTTAGTCTTAGAAATAAACTCTAGCAAATCAATACGTTACTGAAATAAAAAAATAATCTAATAAGACAATTTATATAAGAAATAACCGAAATTAATATGTTTAAAATGAAAAATCTAATATTTCATACTCTCTTATACCGCTAGGAGCCTTTACTTCAACAATACTCCCAATTTCTTTACCGATTAAACTTTTAGCAACGGGGGAATTTACGGATATTTTTGAAAGTTTTATATCAGCTTCATCATCACCAACGATTTGGTAGCATACTTCTTCATCAGATTCTAAATCTAGCAAAATTACTTTAGCTCCAAATATTACTTTGCCATTGTTTTCAATAGTTGTGGGATCAATTATTTCTGCTCTAGATAATTTTTGTTCAATTTCACTTATGCGCATTTCCGTAAATGCTTGAGCTTCTCTGGCTGCATCATATTCTGCATTCTCAGATATATCGCCATGGCTTCTAGCTTCTGAGATGGCTTTAATAATTTTAGGTCTTTCAATTGATTTTAGGCGATTTAATTCAGTTTCAAGTTGTTTAGCACCATTTACAGTCATTGGATATCTTTGCATGATTAGACTACCATTAATTAAGTTTTATAAAATTTAAGAATAAAAAAACCGAAAGTGAAAACTTTCGGCTTTAGGTTCACTAATAATTTAGCTACCAAATTTTGCAGCTTCCATACTAGATTGTTTTTTGTGCTTATGGTGTTTCTTCATTGATGAAGAGCAATGTCCTTTATGTTTTACAACAACCATTTTTGAATCATCAGAAGAACAACAACCAGCAATTATAGCTGAAGTAGCAAATAAAGCTAAAACTAATTTTTTCATGTTAATTCCCATAAAAAAGATTATTAACTAACAAATTAAATTATTGTGCCATTGAAGAAGAAGAAGCAGCATGTTTGCTAGCAGCTTTATGATGCTTAGCGTGATGCTTTTTCTTATTGTGCTTTACAGCAGAAGTAGCTGGTTTCATTGCCACAGGAGCAGAAGAAACTTCGTCAGCATATGCAGAAATGGCAAATGCACCAGCAAGAAAAAGAGCTAGAAAATTTTTCATATTTATTCCTTAAAAATAAAACAATTTATATAAGTTAACAAACAAGTATTGACCCATTTTGTTCGTCTATAATGAATAATAGCCGTTTTGCCGTGATTGTAGCATATACAATAATATTTTGCAATATATATTATAAAAATTTATGTTAAATATGGTAAACTGGCTACTGCAAATTAAAAAAATGATTTTTTAATTTAATTAAAAGTTATTCTTTTTGATAATTTTAATATTATTTATTTTCAATGATTTAAGGAGTTAATTTAAATGAATTCATGTTGTGAGTGTGGGTGCAGTTATTGTAATGGTTATTTTTATCCTCAAGTTCTTGTAGGTCAAGAGGCTCCAGATTTTACTGCTGCAGCGGTATTAGGAAATGGTGAAATAAATGATGAGTATAATTTTAAAAAAGCTATCCATGGAAAATATGCAGTAGTTTTTTTCTACCCTCTAGACTTTACTTTTGTTTGTCCATCAGAATTAATTGCCTTTGATCATCGTTTATCAGAGTTTAAAAATCGTCATGTTGAAGTTATTGGAGTATCTATAGATTCACATTTTACACACAGTGCGTGGAGAAACACTCCTATTGAAAAAGGTGGAATTGGTCAAGTAGGTTATACATTAGTGGCGGATATAAAACATGAAATCTGTCAAAGTTTTGGGGTTGAAGCTAAGGGCGGAGTTGCTTATAGAGGTTCGTTTCTAATTGATAAAAAAGGAATTGTTAGACATATGGTAGTTAATGATTTACCGCTTGGGCGAAATGTAGATGAAATGTTAAGAATGGTTGATGCGTTACAATTTACGGAAGAGCACGGAGAAGTTTGTCCTGCTGGCTGGAATAAAGGTAAAGCTGGTATGAAAGCTGATTCAAAGGGTGTTGCTGATTATCTTGCTCAGCATTCTAGTGAACTTTAATAGTAAATTTATTTAACTCTTCTACATAATATATTATGTAGAAGAGTTATCAATAATTTTAAAATCAAAATATAAGTTAGCTAAATTTATGTTTAAAATTTTAACTAATATTTTACTTCCTTTAGGTTTAGTGACGATTAAACCTTGCGTGTCAATTTCTAAAGGAATATTTTCTAATTGAATTTTGGATTTGTAAATAAAAGTTGCTTCAATAGAACTTATTTTTTCTTGTAATAAATAATATAAAGCCCAATATTTTTCCATTTTATTTTGAAAATCAATATATTTTGCATATTTAGAATCAAAATTATCTACTACTTCTAATAAAATTTCATTTGTTGCTTTATAAAAATTTTTATTATTAGTTATTAAACTAATAATTTGTTTTTGGTTAATATAATCAGATGCACGTCTTAAGGGAGATGTAGCCCATGTGTAATAATCTACATTAAGTCCGGTATGTGAATTAGGAGTTAATGTCATTTTAACAGGGTAATTTGGTTGTTTTACCCGATAAATTCCTGGAATAAAAGCATTTGTCAACATGCGCCCCCATGTACAATTGGCCAAAATCATTAATTCGCTTACTAATTTATCAATAGGATTGCCTCTTAATCTAGGCTTTATAATAACTCTACCATCTATAAATGAAAAGTTATAATCTAAAATTAAATTATTAACTGAGGGTTTACCACGCTTTTTTTCAAGATAGTCTGCAAATTTATATAATATTTTTAGTTCTTTTTCAAATTGGTAATTAGAGTTTTTTTCTAAATTATCTGTATTAAATAATAACTCTAACTCTTCAATACGTAAGTTGGCCATAATTTTAACAATTTCTATTGTTGAATTATAACTAATAATATTAAATTCTTTATCTAAGGTAAAATAAATACTAACTACTGGACAATTTAAAGTAGCGCATAAACTATATCTCTTAATAATATCCTGAGGTAGCATAGTAATTTTATCCCCTGGATAATAAATAGTTGAAATATTTTCCGCAACTGCGTGAGCTAGATTTTCTTCTAAAGCAGGAGCTGCTATATGAATGCCAATAATATAACCTGAATCGATTATTTGAACTGAAAAAGCATCATCAATTT
>CAYZUJ010000033.1:7327-11658 GCA_964481375.1 uncultured Neisseria sp.
AGTGGTTGTAGAATCATCTATTGAAAAAACATTTATTGTGGGATTAATTAATATTGAATCTAAAATAGAATTATTTGATGTAATAGTTGTTGGTAAAGCTAATCCTTTAGGAAAGTTTTCTAACATAAATGAATCAATAAAAAATTTTTCTAAATCTTTAATTAAACCTACTTTATAACAAAGTTCGATTTGCGATAAACCTAATTCTTTAGAAGTATGTAATAATACTTTATATTCAGTAGAGTGTTTGTCTGGTTTATTTAATAATTTAACTATATTAGTTGTAAATGCTGGTTTTATATTATTAATTAAATCTTGATAAAATTTATCAAATTTTTCTTGTTCAAGCCGTTGATTATTTATAATTTCTAAGCGTTTATTCTTTTCATCTAAAGAGCATTTGCTAAAATAGCCATTTTGAAAATTATTGAAGTAAACCCAATAATAAGCTAATTTAAATAATAATGCTGTTTTTTCAATTTCGCTATATTTTTCTCCAAAATATAAATTAGATAATTCATCAAGAGAGTATTTTTTTTCATCAATTAATTCAGAAAGTAATTTAATATCTATTATTTTAATTAAATCAGATACCTGAATTGAGAATTTATTAATATCATTGGCAATTATTGGATAGATTTTATGCTCTAATTTAACTTTTCTTTTTTCATAATGGGGAAAGGTTTTTACAATATAATGATTTTTATGATTTTCTAAAATTTCTGCAATTTTATATTCTAGTCCATCACTAATAATAATATAATTCATTTTTTAAAAATTTATATAAAATGCTATTGTTGAAAATAAGATTATAGAAATAAGAAATATAAAAAATCTATTTTGTCGACGATAGCTGTTTAATAATTTAAGATAATTTGCATTTTGTTCTTTATATTCTGTAGCGTTAATTAAACTATTAGCAAATGTTTTTGGTAAAGTAGGTAATACATAAGACCAATACGGTAGTTCATTTTTTATATTATGTAATAAGCCACGCCAGCCCATCTGTTGTTTCATCCATTTTTCTAAAATTGGTTTTGCAGTTACCCATAAATCAAGGTCAGGATTCAACATACGTCCTATACTTTCAATATTAACTATAGTTTTTTGTAATAATATTAATTGAGGTTGAACTACTATATTAAAACGTCTAGATACTTGAAATAATTTTACTAAAACTTGACCAAATGATATTTGAGATAATGGTTTATTAAAAATTGGCTCACAAACCGTTCTAATAGCACTTTCTAATTCTTCAATAGATGTATTTTTAGGAGCCCAGCCAGACTCAATGTGAGTAATAGCTACTTTTTTATAATCACGATTAAAAAAAGCTAAAATATTAATAGCTAAATAACGTTTATCTTCCTCAGATAAGCAACCTACAATACCAAAATCAAGTGCTATATATCTCCCATCATCACTACAAAGAATATTGCCTGGGTGCATATCTGCATGAAAAAAACCGTAATGAAAAACTTGTGTATAAAAAATTGCTACGCCATTATGAGATAAAAGTTTTAGATTTATGCCTTTTTGTTTTAAAGTATTTAAATCAGAAATAGGGGTACCCTTCATCCATTCTAAAACCATAACATCTTTTGTACAAAAATCATAAAATATTTTAGGGATAATTAATGTTTTATCATCTTTGTGAAGTCTATATAGTTCGGTTGCATTAGCTGCTTCTTGTAAAAAATCAAGTTCAGCATGGATTGTTTTTTCAAACTCATTTACTATTTCTTTAGGTTTTAAACGTTTACCATCTTTATAAACTTTTTCAATAAACCATCCCAATAATTTTAATAATTTAATATCTTTTTTTATGATATTTTCAATATTTGGTCTAAGAACTTTTACTGCAACTTCTTGCTTATTATGTTTTAAAATAGCATGATGAACTTGGGCAATAGAAGCTGAAGCAATAGCTTCATTGGTAAATGATTGAAAAATATCGTTAATTTTACATTTTAATGATTTTTCAATAATATTTTTTGCTATTTGATAAGAAAAAGGTTTTACTTGACTTTGTAATTTTGATAATTCTTCAATATATTCTTTAGGTAATAAATCTATTCTGGTAGATAACAATTGGCCAAATTTAACAAATACAGGGCCTAACTCCTCAAATGCAAGTTTAGTTTTAATAGGAAGACTTTTATCTTTATGTATTACGGGAATAAAGATGAAACATGTTTCTACAAATCTAGCAAAAAAATTAGTTTTATTATATTTCTTTAGGATTTGGTATAAACCATAACGGTGCAAAATATATATAATATGTAAAAGGCGAAATAAGCTCATATATTACCTTAATAATAAATCAACACGTTTCCGTAATATATCAACTCGCCCTTTTAACTCATCAACTCCATTATAAAATTCATTGATTTCATGATGAGTTACTAAATCTTCAGTTTGATAAAGTAAATATTCCGTGAGAGAGGTAGTAGTATTAGCTGTAGCTAATTTTATTAAATTTACAATTATTTTTATAGTTTTAATAAATTTATTTATCAATATATTTAGGGCCAAAGATTTATTATTATATACTCCATTAAGATGTAGATTAGAAAAAATTTCTAATAACTCACGGGCAGTTTTTTTATCCCCATGAATTTTAATTTGTTGAAAAAATCCTAATTTATCATGTTCAATTAAATATTTAGCTGATTCAAGTGGAACAAGAATTTCAATATCAAATGCTTGATTATAATGTACAGGTAAAATCAAACCGTCAATATCAATTATTCCTTTTAAAGATAAACCAGCTACATTTATAAAAAATGATTTATTAGCAAGAAGTTTAAGCCTATTTAAACTCCCTTCATTATATTTAAGTATTTTATTTAGTGCAAATATAAAAGATTTATTAATCATTTTAACAATAACCTTAATTTTTTAAGTAACTTAGTAATCTTTGTAAGATTTTATCATATTTTATAGTTGTTAATTAAGCAAGTTTATTTATAAAAACCTATAAATTTATAATTTTATATTTAAAAATAGAAAATTAAAGTCGTTATTTTAAGTATCTAAATTGTCATTAAGTATCATTTACAATTATATTCATATGGTAAAATGTGTAAGATGAATATAATATAAAAAGCTATTTAAGGAATTTTTAATGAATGAATTTGATATAATAAAAATATTAGCAATTATTTTTGCGGTAGTTGTTACTAGCTGGTTTTTTTATAACTATTATGAAGAAAAATTAACTTTAAAGGCACAGTTAAAAATTAGTTTTATAGGTTTTATCGCAAATTTATTAGATACTATAGGTATTGGCAGTTTTGCTATTATTATTGCATTACGTAGAATATTAAATGTTATGACAGACGATGTTAAATTAATTGGAACTATGAATATTCAAGCAGTTATCACAGCTCTAGCACAAACTCTAATTTTTTTACATTTTATATCATTAGATATAATTACACTTTTAATTGCAATTTCTATGATTACATTAGGAGGATTTTTATCTGGGTTAATTGCAGTTAGAATTGATAAAAAAATTGTGCAAGATGTAATGTTGATTGCTTTTATATTTACAGGTATATTATTATTTTTGACTCAATTAAATATTTTAGAAATTGCAAGTAACAGTACAGCAATTAAAGGGATAAAGTTAATTATCTTTGCTATCTTTATGCTAATTGCGGGTACCTTACCAGCTTTTGGAGTAGGATATTATTCTTTAGTAAAAACTAGCATTTTTCTTTTTGGTGTAAGCCCTATTATTGCTTTTCCTATAATGGCGAGTGCAAGTTCTTATCAAATGCCAGTTACGGCAATAACTTTCATTAATAAAAAAATGTTTTATGCAAAAAGTGCAATATTATTAGCAATATTTGGTGTTTTAGGAGTTTTTATTGCTGCTCCATTAATAAGTAAAGTAAATCCCTATGTATTAAAATGGATTTTATTGGGAGTAGTTGTATATAATGTTGTTACAATTGCCAAAAATAGAATAAAATAATTCAGGATGGCATAATTTTGAACTAAACTAAGTTTCGAAAGAAATCTAATGAAAAGCTATAATACTTATTTATTAAAATATTGGGGCTTTATTAAAGCCCCAATATTTTAAAACGTTTTAATTATTAATAATGCTATAGCATTAAAATTTTATATTTAATAATTTTTGATTTAAATTAGTAATCCTTTTAGCAGCTGATACTCTCTTAATTGCCATATATAAGGCTTTCTTTTCGCCAATTAAAATAACCATTTTTTTGCCACGTGTAACTCCTGTGTACAATAAATTTCTTTCTAGTAAAGTATAATGTTGCATAGTTATAGGAATCACTACAATAGGATATTCTGAA
>CAYZUJ010000033.1:11668-17030 GCA_964481375.1 uncultured Neisseria sp.
AGCAAGATTTATTTCGTCTAATTCTGTTCTATCATATTTAATTATTCTTTCATCGAATTTAATATGAATTTCATCTTCTTCTAAATTAATACTTTTAATAAAGCCAATATCTCCGTTAAAAACTTCTTTATCATAATTATTAATAGTTTGAATTACTTTATCACCGACTCGATAATTAATACCCATTGAGGTTATAATAATATCTTTATTTGAATTTAAACGTTCTTGTAAAACAAGGTTTAAATTTTTAACGCCCAAGATTCCTCTATTCATTGGTACTAGTACTTGAATATCATTCATTGAATTAATATTATATAACTTTGGTAATTTATCAGCAATAATTGATAACATACGTTCTATAATTTCTTCTGGCTCTTTTAAATCTATAAAGAAAAAATCATCATTAGGCTTATTTTGATAATAAGGCATATCTCCCTTATTAATTCTATGGGCATTAGTAATAATTTTTGATGTTTGTGCTTGCCTAAATATTTCAGTTAGCCTTGTTGTAGGAATAACTTTTGAATTAATCATATCAGCTAAAACCGAGCCAGGTCCTACTGAAGGTAATTGATCAATATCACCAACAAATAAGATTCCTGCTTCAGTTGGGATTGCTTTTAATAAAGTATTCATTAAAGAAACATCAACCATAGACGTTTCATCTATTATTAAGAAATCTGTATTTAATTGGTAATCTTGATTATATTTTGCTCCTACTCCAGGTTTATATTCTAATAATCTATGAATAGTTTTTGTTTCAAATCCCGAACTTTCAGAAAGTTTTTTAGCAGCTCTTCCAGTTGGAGCACATAAAGTAATATATTTATTCAATTGTTTTAAAATTTTAATAATATTTTTTACTATGGTAGTTTTTCCAACTCCAGGCCCCCCTGTTATAATAGATACTTTATTTTTTATAGTCATTAAAATTGCATTTTTTTGACTATCAGAAAAAATTATCTTAGAAGAATTTTCAGCAGTTGTGATTATGTATTCATCAGATAAAAGATTATTTATGGGATTTTTTATTAAGCGAGAAATATTACTAGCAATGCCTTGTTCTGCATAATATAATGATGCTAAAGATAAAAATTCAATATTATTAATAACTTCTTTTATTACATTACCATTATTAATTTCATTGATAATGGCTTGTTGAATTATTTCTGAATCTATTTCTAAAATTTTATTACATTGTGCGAGTATATCGTTAGGTAAAATTGCACAATGACCTTGCCCAGAATATTCATTAAGAACGTGTCTAATTCCAGCTTCGGCTCTAATAATAGAATTTTTATCAATACCTAAACTTTGTGCTAACTGATCAGCAATTTTAAAGCCTATTCCCCATATATCAAGTGCTAAACAATATGGATTAGATTGCATTTTGCTGATAGTATCTTCTTTATAGGTTTTATAAATACGAACGGCTCTTGAAGTACCAATTCCATGTCCGTGAAGAAATACCATCACTTTACGAATTTCTTTTTGCTCTTGCCAAGCTGATATTATTTGTTCTGTTCTTTTTTTTCCTATACCAGGTAAGCCATTGACTTTTTCTGGTTCATTATCTAAAACTTCAAATACTTGTTCTTTAAATTCAGTCACTAATATGTTTGCAAAATGTTTACCAACACCTTTTATTAAACCTGAAGAAAGATATTTTTTTATTCCTTCAATGCTAGTTGGAATAGTCATTTTTATTATATTTGCTTTTAATTGATGTCCATGATTTTTATCATATACCCAAAATCCTTCAGCAAAAACCTCTTCACCTGCTATAACTTGAGTTGCATTACCAATAACTGTTACTAAATCACGCTTATTTTTAACTGCAACTTTTAAAACACAAAAACCGTTTTCTGAATTATGATAGGTTACACGTTCAATTGCACCTTTTATTATTGACTTTGGCTGATTATCATTCATAATATATTTTGTTATTAAATTTTATAGCCCTTATGAAGTGCAGTAATACCCATGGCTAAATTATAAAAAGTGGTTTTAGAAAATCCAGACTCTAGCATCATATCTTTTAATGTTTCTTGGTCTGGATGCATTTTAATTGATTCTGCTAAATATTTATAACTATTTGCATCTTTAGCTATTAATTTACCCATAAAAGGTAAAAGTTTAAAGGAATATAAATCATATAATTTTTCTAATGGTTTATATATTTTAGAAAATTCTAAAATCAACAATACGCCACCTGGTTTTAAAACTCTATACATTTCTTTTAATGCTAAATCTTTATGAGTCATATTGCGTAAGCCAAAAGAGACACATATTGCATCAAAATAATTGTTATTAAATGGTAATTGCTCAGCATTGCAAAGACAGTTAGGAGTAATTATACCTTTATTCATTAAGCGTTCACGACCAAATTTTAGCATTGATATATTAATATCAGTATGCCAGACTTCACCACTTTCGCCAACAATTTTTTTAAAGCCTAAAGTCATATCACCAGTTCCCGCAGCAATGTCAAGTACTTTTGCACCAGATTTAATATCAGAATTAAATAATGTAAACTTTTTCCATAATCTATGTAATCCAAGGGACATTACATCATTCATGAGGTCATAATTTTTAGCAACTGAATGAAAAACATTTGCCACTAGATTTTGTTTTTCATTTTCATAAACATTTTTAAAACCAAAACTTGTAGTTTTATTCTCCATATTTATTCCTTGCGAGATAATAACATTGAGTCCCCGTAGCTAAAAAATCGATATTGTTCATTGATTGCATATTGGTATGCATCTTTTATAACCTCTAACCCTGCAAATGCAGATACTAACATTAATAAAGTAGATTTAGGTAAATGAAAATTGGTAATAAGTTTATCTACTAAAAGAAATTTAAAACCAGGTGTTATAAAAATATCAGTTTCTCCAGACTCTTCTTTTAAAAAAGAGTTTTTAGCAATAGTTTCTAAAGTTCTTAAAGTTGTAGTACCGCCTGCAATTATTTTACCATTATTTTTTTTAGTTTCTTTAATTAAATCAACAGTTTTTTGTGGAACATTATATATTTCACGGTGCATTTTATGGTTTAGTATATTTTCGCTTGTAACTGGTTTAAATGTTCCTGAGCCTACATGCAGAGTTAAATAAGCAATTTTGATACCTTTGAGTTTAATTTTTTCAATTAATTCAGGAGTAAAATGTAGACTAGCAGTGGGGGCTGCAACTGAGCCTTGATGATGGGCAAAAATAGTTTGATATCGCAGTATGTCTATATTGCTGTCGGTTCTATTGATATAAGGTGGTAAGGGAATGTGGCCGTATTGTTCTAAATATTTATACAAATCAATATCACTATTTGTTTGTAATTTGAACAAACCATCTAATTTTTCTGTAACAAGAGCCATTAGATTATTAGGAAATATAATTTTTAGGCCAATAGGTATTGTTTTATTTGATTTTATATGAGCAGTAAAAGAATTATTTGATAAGATTCTTTCCATTAAAATTTCAATTTTGCCACCAGTTATTTTATTACCAAAAAGGCGTGCTTTAATAACTTTCGTATTATTAAGAACTAATAAATCATCTTTATCCATGAAATTAATTATATTTTCGAATAAAAAATTCTGATATTTATGATCATTGACTACTAGTAATCTGCTTTTTTCTCTATTTTTAGTAGGCTCTTTAGCAATTAATTCGTTAGGCAAAAAATAGTCAAAATTTGATAAGTTCATGAAAAATTTCCTAATTACAAATACTTTTTTGACACTCCTTTAAATTAAAGATTATAAATGTCGACGATAGTTTTTAAAAACCCACTTAACAGCTAAAAATACGGAAAAAGTAGAAAAAATCAATAATATAAATAAAGTTTGAAAAAACTGAATTATATTAAATTGATTCAATAAGAAAGCATAGCCAAATAAATAATTTAGATTCATAAACATTGAATTAAAATAAGAAATAAACCAATTTATAAAAATAAAGGCAATAATTGAACCAAACACAATTTGGACTCCAGCATAATAAGCTAAAGGACGCATAATAAAGAGATCTGAAGCACCGATTAAACGGGAAACAGTAATTTCATCTTGGTGAATAAGCATTTGTAAACGGATTAAATTGTATATAACTAATAAAAGTATTATAGTGAATAATATCTGCAGAAATATAGCAGTTTTTTTAATAAAACTTATCAAATCGTTGACTTTATTTGCATAGTTTACATCCATTTGTATATTATCTACATTAGATAATCTAGAAATTTTATTATAAAGTTGATTTAACTCAGTACTATCAACTGAGTTAGTATTTACAATTAATACATCAGGTAGCGGATTATTTTGTGAACTTACAGTATTAGAGGTAATTTCTTTTAATTTTTGATCATTTTGTAGTTCTTTTAAACCTTCTTCTTTACCAATAAATTGAAAACCTTTAATTAATTTTGGATTAAATTTATTGATTGCATTTTCAATTACAGATACATCAGCGGCAGTAACATTATTTTTCAAATAAATCATGATTTGAGGATAATTTAGATTATTTTGTTGCCAATGATCGCTACTTTTAGAAGTAATTAGTACTGCACTTAAAACAGATATTATTAAAGATATAATAAGAATATTTAAAAAATGTTCAAATGGATTTTTAGCAATTTTAGTAATTGCTAAGATTAAGCTTCTAAAATGCAAGCTCAATAATTTCATAAACCCTCCAAAATTGTAATTTACTGTTATAATAAAGGTTATTTAAATTGACCTTGATTTAAATGAATAATTCTTTTCCCATAATCACTTAGAATTGATTCATCATGGGCTGATATTATTATTGTAACTCCTGCTTTATGAAATATTTTAAATAATTCCAAAATTTTTAAAGCATTTCCTCTATCTAAATTTGCGGTAGGTTCATCAGCAATTAAAATTTTTGGTTTATGAACAATTGCTCGAGCTATGCATAGTCTTTGTTGTTCTCCGCCAGATAGCTGTTGCACAGGAGAGTGAATTTTATGTCCTAGTCCAACGCTTTCTAAAGCTAATAAAATGCGTTTTTTAATTTCTATTTCACTATATCCTAAAATATCAAGAGGTAGGCGAACATTGTTATAAACAGATCTATCAAATAAAATTTTATGATCCTGAAAAATAAAACCAATATGTTGTCGAATAAAGGTTCTATGATTTTGTTTTGTATCGGATAGATTTATATTATTTACAATAACTTTTCCTGAAGTTGCAGTTTCGATTCCAGCAGCAAGTTTTAGAATTGTAGATTTTCCTGCGCCAGAATGTCCCGTAAAAAAAACTAATTCACCTTTTTCAATTTCAAAGGATAAATTTGATAAAGCATTTATTTTTCCTGGATATTTTTTATACACTTGCTCA
>CAYZUJ010000034.1:0-7523 GCA_964481375.1 uncultured Neisseria sp.
AATTCTCTAAAATATTAAAACCCGAAAAACAATTCTATAGCTCTAAATTTTATCTTAAATATTAATATTTTAACAAGTAACAAAATTGTTACTTCGAAAAGTATTATTGAACTGTTTTTCATAGTTTTCACGTGCGATTGCAATTACTTATTTTAATTTACTTTCAAATAAATCTTTTCTTGGTAATTCTGTAATATATACCTATCCAACAAACAAAAGCCCCACTGAGTCAGTGATGGCTTCACTTAAATTCTGCTCTTTTTTAGGATGTTTTCTAAGTAATCTTTTTAAGTTTGCCCACACATGTTCAATTGGATTGAGATCTGGTGAATATGGTGGCAAATAAATTATAGCTATCCAACTTTTTCAATTAACTCTTTTACTTTTGAAGATTTATGAAAGCTTACATTATCCATATTTACAACCTGATTTGGCTTTAGCTCTTTACACAAACCATTTTCAACCCAAGTTAAAAAAGTATTAATTTGCCGATTTGTGTTATTTACTGTCATAGTATTTAACTTTAGCAGATTCATCTCTTTACTTTTTTAAGATTATTTACATTTACTTTTAGTGAATTTTATCATGTATAATAATAAAAATAAAAGTAACATTTTTGTTTTTTTAATTACCAATTTTGTAAATATTTTTAGTAATATTTTAGTGACAAAATTGTTACTAGTTATTTTGTTATTATTAATTTTATAATGCTTAGTTCAGAAAAATAAAAATAATATTTGTAAAGGAAAATAGAAATGGATATTAAAATTATCAAACATGATATAAATAAATTTTCTAGTCAAAAAATTCGTTTAAAATTAGAAGATGATATTTTGAAAAAAAATAAAAATCTATTTCCAGTCAAAGTTTACTCTTTTTTTAGTAAAATTGCACAAATTATATTTGGTTGTAAATCAATTTCTCAACATAATTTAGAATATAGTTTAAAATATGCTAATAGTTTAGTAAAAGAGAAAAAAAATAGTTTTGTAGCTAGTGATATTTCTAGTGCAAATTTAGAAATTAAAAATATTGAGAATACATTTAAAGACTATTTAAATACAAATAAAGGCAAAAATGATAAAAAAAGATTAGAAGATTTAAAATATAAATTAAGTATTCTAAATAACAAATTAGAATTCAATCAAGAAGATTCATTAAATCTTGAAACTACTAACGATTTTACGGAAAATGTTAACATATTTAGTAAAAATGAATCATTAGATGATGAAAAAGATGCTACCGATAAAGATGAAATAATGCCTAATTTACCCATTGGTTTTTTAGAAACTAATACAGACGCTAGTGCTAGCAGTAAAGAGGATAATACCCCATCAAATATAATTTTAATTACAGAAGATACATACAATGAAACTCAAACCGTACCAACTGAATTTACTCATGTTAATGATATTATTGAAAATTTATTTGCTCAACAAAATAATTTTGGAATTGACTTTATTGTTGAATTACAATGTTTTTTTTCATTAATTTTCAATAAAAATGTTAAATTAAAAGCACGAGACCCATATATTGAAAACCATTTTAGGCAAAAATTGAATAAATTACAAAAAGTATTTTTAAGTATTAAAGAGATAAAAGAGCTTAATAAAATGGTTCTAAAGAAAATAGTTAAGTTATGGATAGAAAATCAAGAAATTATTAGAAAGTCGCTTAATGAGAAAAATAATTTATCAGTTTATAATATAGTTAATGAAAATATTAAAAATTTGCAAAATGAAATTAAAGTAGATTCCCATAGTTGGAATTCATTAACACATCATTATAAAGCTATTATTAATAGCCAACGAATACAAAAAATAACTAATATTAGATTTTCTATTTAAAACATATTTAAAAATTTAAATGCTTTAAATCTAACAATTCTAAAATAAGTTATCGTATAAAGAATGATGTATAATCCATTTAAAAGTAAACACATGGAAGTATTGTTATAAAAAATAATTGCTAAAATAGTTTGAGGAATCATAAAAAACAGCATGGTAGGCATAACAAAATAGTTTCGGTTTATTTTAGCAGTTGATAAACAGCGGTGATATATTAGTTGATGTAAATGCATTCTATCAGGTTTCATTCCAGCTTTACGTTTTAGAAATTTTCGTCGATAGATACTAAGCCCCAATTCTGTTACTGGATAACATGATAAAAATAATACGGAATATGGTGATAATATATCACTATGATTTTGAGTTAAATATATACTTAAGGCAGCAATTAAAAACCCTATTATGTATGCCCCACCGTCACCTAGAAAAATTTTTCCTTTTGGATAATTAAAAAGTAGGAATCCACAAATTGCGCCTGCAAGGGATAAAGTCGCATTTAATACAAATTGATCATTTGTTATAATGGATAAAGCTGATAAACCTATCAAGTTAAAAATAGCTGCAGTTGAAGAAAGACCATGATAACCATCTATTATATTATAAGCGTTTGTTAAACCAACTACACAAAATAATGATAATAACACGCCTATTGCAGGTATTGCTTTAATTAAATAGTTTAGCCAATTAACACCAGCATATTGAATAACTGGAAAGGAGTTAGTAGAATATATTGCCACTAAGGTAGCAACCCCTGCAAATAACATTCTTAAAAATGGTGGTGTATTTTTAGTTATATCATCTATAAATCCACCAATAAATATGATTAAACCACATAATGTTAGTCCAATTAAATAATAAGAACAAACAGTACTATAAGAAAAACAAAAAAATGAAGAAACTATAAAACTCATGAAAATAGGTAATCCACCTATCCTAGGAACTGGTATGGTATGGTATTTTTGAATTGCGTTTAATTCATTGTCAGATGTAAGACTAGAGTGAAATCTATTAGTTAGTATAATTACAGATGTAAATAAAACGGATAAAGAAAATGTTAAAAATATTACAATTAGCATACTTAACCCTTTCGTTGCATTTATTCTTATAATTTAATTTCATGATAAATTTTCTCCCCTTACATATATATAAGTCTAATGAAAGTAAAACATTTATCTTGTATTTAAATTTTTTATTAATTAATTATGTAATCCTTTAATATTAATTTGCCAAATATTGCCAATATTGGTTCCGGCATATAAAGTATTATCTTTTGCTATTGCTATAGAGGTAATAGTTTCAAGTGGAATATTATTTTGATTCTTTATATTATGCCAGTTCCTGTCATTAGTATCAAAAATCCAGAGATTTCCATCTTGTGTTGCGACATATAAATCATTATAATTATTATTTACTAAAAGTTCAGTAATAGGTTTAGTATTGTGGTAGCCAGTAAAATTTGGATCATCTGATAGTTTTATTAAACTACATCCATCCTCTGGTTTATAAATATTATTAATAATAATGCGCCATATATTACCGTTTTCATTGCCCCAGTATCCATAAAAAACATCATTATGTGAATATAAAGAAATACTTTTTATTGGGCTTTTATCTGTATATTCTATTTTCATTTTTTTTAAAAGATTAATCATATTAGTGCATTTGTTTAGACTAATTACACAGATCCATAATTCTCCATCAGTATTTAATATACCTAGAAAATTATTTGAATTATCTACTTTTACATGAGAAATTGCTTTAGAAGGAGAATAACTTGATATCTTTTTCCATAAATCATTTTGATTAAGCCAAATATTTCCTTTAGAGTTTCCGATAAATAATTTATCAGAAGATTTTAATATAGAAGTTATGGGTGCAATATCTTCAATATTATTATTTCCAACAGCTACCCAATTAGATTCACTAGGTGTTGAAAAATCTTTATTATTTAAATTAACAATATTATGTGACATTACTTTACCGTCATTTAAGCCAGCATATATTATGTTTAAATCCTCCACTGTTGTTAAACTTTTTGCTATATTATTATTAGGCAATGCTTCAATATCCTGCCAAGATTTTTCTAGTATATTATAGGCATGTATAAGATTTTTTTGGGTTAATACTACTACATAGTTATATGTGGAATTTATAGATATAGAATTAATAGGTACTTGCTCTTTTTCTTTATATATTAGCGTCCATTTACTAGTTAAATTGTCAGTGTTTTGTGAAGAGTTCGTTCCACTTCCACAACAATTTAATATACAGATTATTATTGACCACAGAAATATATTTAAAAGAATTTTAATATTTTTTATTTTATGCATTTTAATTAATTCAAAGTAATATTATGATTATAAAATATAATAGATTGGAGTATTATATCAGAAAATTACAATATTAAATTAAAAAATAAAAATTTTGGTATAGATACTTTGAAATGTAGGCTAGTTTTTAACAGGAATGATATTAAAAATTTTATAGAAATATTCATCTGTTATTTTTTTAGAAAAGTCAAACGAGATATTTGAGAATGGTTGATAATATTTCAAAATATTATTGTTGTCTTTTAAGATTTTATTAGTATGATAGGCATATATTAAAAAATATTCTTTAATTTTAAAAAAATCATCGTTATTAATTAATATATCGCAATTACCAAAATAGTATGGCAGTTCATTAATATATTTTTTAAATATATCAATATAACAAAAATAATATAAATCCTTAGCATTTACAGGAATACTACCACTATAAATTGGACCTTCTATAAAAGTTTTATTTCGTTTCAAAGCATTTATATCGCGTAAGGAATAAAAATAGAGATTTAAATCACTATTTTTATTTTTTGAAGGATATTTACATATATAATTACCAATATTGTCATATTTATTTAATGAAAAACTATTATGGTTCATACTGACAAACTCGAAATTTTTAATGTAATCATATGACATACCCATTTGGTTTTTTTCATATAAAGCGATAATTATAGGAAATTTAGATGATTTTGAGGTGTTTGCAAATACTTCGCTATTAAAAATATAACCTTTAATTAATCGATAATTTTCTTTAAAACTTTTTAGCATTTTAAAATTACTTTCTTTAATTAAATAAGATAATGGATGTAAAACACATATTAAATTAGCATTTAATTTATCATAAGATCGTAAAAAAGATATACCAATATCTCTACATTTTAAAATATCGTCTACTTTAAATTTTAAATGTTTTTGAGATTTTTTATTATAAGAAGTATGATCATTATATGGCGGGTTACCAATTATAATTAGGAAATCAGATTCTTCAATTTTAAATATTTTACGTTTTAAATTTACTAAAGAATTTAAGTTATAGGCTTTGAAAGTTTTATTAGATAAATATGTTTTAAATGCAAACTCATCAATATCGTTGGCAATAGTTTTTATAGATAGTAAATCATTTTTTAAAAAACTACCATCTCCAGCTGAAGAATCAAAAATAACTACATCTTTATTAGAAAAGTATGGCTCTATAAGTTCATATACTTTATCAATTAAAAATTGAGGGGTATAATATGCGCCTAAGTTTATTATTTCATTATAATTTAAATGTATCGTCAATTAAATAAACTCTAATATAGTAATTCAGATAAAGTTTGTTTTAGTTTAGTGGTTGGCCATTTATTTATATATACTAATTCAAAATTTTTATGGTCAGCTAGTGATTGAAGAGTATTATCTTCTGGATATTTAATTAAAAGTGGTAAAAATACGGCTTCCCCTATTACAGCTCGGCGACTTCTATCTTTAGGAGCGAGCCCCCAAATATTTTGATAAGTTAGAGGAAAATCTTTTCCATCTTTAATAAAATTTCCAAGATATACCATAACATGACCATTTAAGCGAATTATAGTTAAAAAAGCTTTTCCGTATTTTAATAAATATTTAATTCTATCTTCTGCAGATAGTTTATCTAGTTTAACTAAACTTCCTGATAAAATTTGAGAAGCTGAATTCCTAGGAACAAATATACCAAATGTTCGATAGATTATCAGGGTTTCTGTAGAACAATCATTATAAAAATCATCTCCTCCCCAACTATACGGCCTTAATTGTAATTGTTTCAATATCTTAGCAAAATTTGCTTTTGTTAATGCTAAAGGCATCACTGCAATATCATCATTTTTTATATTGCTATAAGAAATTCCTGCCATTCCATTATTTAACTTAATTGGTATTAATGCTTTTACCATAGTAGTATTTATTGATTCAATTGGTAAAATCATTCCAATATAGCCAGTAAATCGATATGAATTATTTATATCTGTAATACTTAAATCAGTTTTCATAACTGCACCTATACGAGTATATGCAGATTTTTGCCATTTTTGGATAAATTTATTATCAACTCTTGCAACATCTTTTGTAAGAACCCAGCCAATAGCATATGGTGACAATACTAAAAACCATTGTTTATTTTTACTTTCACCAATTATGTATAATGAAGTTCCGCTAAATAATATTGAATTTTGTATTAAATCAAAAGGATATCCTTGCCCTGCAATCCTAAAATCTAAAAACGCTGGGTCATTAGTGGGTAAAACTCTCAACATTGTATTATCAATAGTAATGGCTCTATTTTTTTCTGAAAATGTTAGTTGTTTATTAAATTGCTCAAGGTTTATGTTATTAGCAATTTTTGTTATCCAGTTTTTATTATATGGTCTATAATTTCTGCCATAATAAATAGAGTCGCTATTATTATTTTGATTATCAAAATCACTTAAAAAAAACTTTTCTCCTAAATATATGCTTTTACCATTTTGTTTTTTAGGCGAAAATAAATATTCAATATTTTTTTGATTCCAAGGAGAATTATCAATATTATCAGTACCAAAAAAAGTATGTCTTAACTCATTTAATCTTTGTTGTTGATAGGTATTACTAAGAATAGGCTTATTATAATGAGGATCATTAGGCGAAATCCAATAGTTTACATTTTGATTATAATTTTCAATCGGAAATAGGCTTAAAGAATTAGCAAATGAAATAGAAGATATAATAAAAAACAACATCATAGAAAGCATATTCTTATATGCTGATTTTAATCTTAAAAATTTATCCATATTGTTGTTTCCATTCTATAAAAATGTAAAATATTAGAGGCTATTGAATACGCATAGATATATCAATAGCTTTAATATTTTTAGTAAGAGCACCAATTGAAATTCTATCGACTCCTGTTAATGCATACTTGCGAACATTATTAATATCAATATTTCCTGAAACTTCAAGTTGAGCTTTTTTATTTGTATATTTAACACATTTTTTAATTAACGATATAGACATATTATCTAATAAAATTAATTTTGCGTTAGCATCAAGAGCTTCTTTTAATTGCTCAAAAGTTTCAACCTCAATTTGAATAGGAATATTTTTAGGTGTAAGTGCATAGGCTTTTTTTAATATTTCTTTTATCCCTTTGGAAGCTTTTATATGATTTTCTTTAATTAAAACTCCATCATAAAGTCCAAATCTTTGATTAAATCCTCCCCCAATCGTTACTGCGTATTTCTGGGCAAATCTTAAACCAGGGATTGTTTTTCTAGTATCCATAAGTTTTACATTAGTATCTTTAATTATAGCTACATAAGAGGCAACTAATGTAGCGGTTGCGGATAATGTTTGAATA
>CAYZUJ010000034.1:7533-16007 GCA_964481375.1 uncultured Neisseria sp.
AAAAACTTTGCTTTTTTTTACAAAAAAATGTTTGAATAAAATTAATTGCGGTTCTTTCAGCTTTTAACACTCCACATGCCTTACCTTCAATTTTACATAACTCAGTATTTTTGGGAACAAATGTTCCTTCTTTAACTTTCCAATTAACTTTAATATTTTCATCACATAGTTTAAATGCTAAATTTGCCCACTGACAGCCACATAAAATCATATCTTCTCTAGTTAATAATGAAGCTGTTATAATTAAATTAGTATCAATTAAATTAGAATTCCAATCTGAAATAACAGAAACATCTTCCATTAGTGCATCTGACACATTTTTGGCAATTATTGCATTAATCATAACAAATCTCTTAATAATTAAATTATATAATTAATTTAGGCATATTGGCTGAGACTGTTAATACTTCATAACCAGTATCTGTTACTAATACAGTATGCTCCCATTGAGCTGATAGACTTCTATCTTTAGTAACAGCAGTCCAGCCATCCGATAAAAACTTAATATGACGTTTGCCCTGATTAATCATTGGTTCAATAGTAAATATCATGCCAGGTTTTAATATTTCACCAGTTTTAGCTTTTCCATAATGTAGCACTTGAGGTTCTTCATGAAAAACTTTTCCTATCCCATGCCCACAAAATTCTTGTACAACACTATAACCATTTTTTTCTGCATGATACTGTATTGCATAACCAATATCACCAAAATAAGCTCCTGGTTTTACTTGTTTAATCCCTAAACACATACATTCAAAGGTAATTTGGCATAAGCGTTTTGCATGTTGTGAGACATTCCCTACATAATACATTCTTGAAGTGTCTCCATGATAACCATTTTTTAAAACAGTAACATCAATATTAACTATATCACCATCTTTAAGTGGTTTATCATCAGGTATACCATGGCAGATTTCACTATTAACGGAAGTACATATTGATTTTGGGTATGGTGAATATTTGGGGCTAGGTTGATAATTTAAAGGTGCAGGATAAGCATTTTGTACATTTACTATATAATCATGACACAATTTGTCTAATTCATTTGTTGTAACTCCAACTTTTACAAAAAAAGAAATGTAGTCTAGAACTTCTGCAGCTAATTTACCTACCAGTCGCATATTTTCAATATCATGATTATTTTTAATAATAATGCCCATCACATACTTTCTAATTTTATTAATAATTCATATTCATTGCTTGTTTTACTTCAGCTATTGTGGCACTAGCAACTTCTGATGCTTTTTCTGCACCGTCAGCTAATATATTTTTAACTAAATTATAATCATCTAAATATGGTAGTGCTTTTTCCGTAAATATCTTTTGTTCTTGGCAAATTGCATCAATAAGAGGTTGTTTACATTCTAGGCAACCTATTCCTGCTGAAACACAGCCATTTTGTACCCATTCTTTAGTATTATTATCACTATATATTTTATGTAAGTACCAAACTGGGCATTTTTCCGGGTTACCAGCATCAATGCGACGAACTCGTGCTGGATCAGTCTGCATACCTCTAATTTTTTTATTGATACTATCTGGATCCTCACGAAGATAGATTGAGTTATTATAGGATTTAGACATTTTTTGACCATCTAAGCCGGGTAATTTTGATGTTTCAGTAACTAGTGCTTGTGGTTCAATTAAAATAACCCTAGATTTGTTTTCAAGAAAGGCAAATAATCTTTCTTTTTCTCCTAAAGATAAATTTACTACATCATGCAATAAAAATCTTGCTTTTTCTAATGCTTCATTATCTCCATTTTGTTGAAATTTTATTAATAATTCGCTATATAGTTCAGCTTTTTTAACACCTAATTTTTTTATTATTTCACGAGCTTTTTCTTCAAAGCCATCTTCTCTCCCATAAAGATAATTAAACCTCCGTGCAATTTCGCGAGTTATTTCTATATGGCTTATTTGGTCTTCACCTACTGGCACAAATTTAGAATTATATAATAAAATATCTGAACTTTGTAATAATGGATACCCTAAAAATCCATAAGTATCTAAATCTTTATGAGCTAACTTTTCTATTTGATCTTTATAAGTTGAAACTCTTTCTAACCATCCTAAAGGGGTAATCATTGATAACAATAAATGTAATTCTGCATGTTGAGGAACATGTGACTGTATAAATATTGCTGCTTGTGAAGGATCTACTCCACATGCTAACCAATCAATTACCATTTCATGAATTATACTTTCTAAATTTTTTGGGTTATCATAGTTAGTTGTAAGGGCATGTATATCTGCAACCATAAAATAACATTCATGCTCATATTGTAACTCCACCCAATTTTTTAACGCACCATAATAATGTCCTAGGTGTAGTTTTCCAGTTGCCCTTATTCCAGATAATATTCTAGATTGATAATTCATTTCGCACCTTCTAAAAATTTAATTTCTATTGAATTAAATATAAAATAGTATTTATTATAATAGAATAAAATGGTTGAATAATAAATGTTAAACCACCAATTAGTAATAAGAAAATTATAATCCACATACCATAAGGTTCAATTTTAGCATATTGTATAGCAAGGTTTTGTGGCAATAATGAAAATAATACCCTACCTCCATCTAATGGCGGTATAGGCAATAAATTTAATATCATTAGCATAATATTAATTGAAACTCCTGCTTTAGACATAAGTATTAGAGGATTAGCAAAATATCCATTTAGATAAAAACTTAATTTAAGCATTAAAGCCCATATTAGTGCCATTGCTAAATTAGATAATGGTCCAGCAATCGCTATCCAAAACATATCCTTTTTTGGATTACGTAAGTTTGCATAATTAATTGGTACTGGTTTAGCCCAGCCAAAAATAAAGCCACCTAATAATAAGCCAACTAATGGAAAAAATACTGTTCCAATAGGATCAATATGATGAAGGGGGTTTAAAGATAATCTTCCTAATAAGTGAGCTGTATTATCTCCATATTTTTTTGCCATATATGCATGTGCTGCTTCATGAAGTGTTATTGCAAAAATCACAGGTAGCACATATGTTGCTACTTTTTGTAAAACTGATAAACTAGACATAACTTTTTTAATCCCTTTAAATCTTTCATTCTTCTTTGATAAATCTACTAACTATAATAACACCACATAAATTACCAAAAATATTTACCATAGTTCTTAATCTATCTATAATTCTATCTAAAGGTAATAAAATGGAAATTGCAGATAACGGTACGTTTACGATTTTAAATATTACCACTAAACTTACCATGCTAGTTTCAGGGATACCTCCTTCTGCCATTCCACCTAAAATGCAAGCAAAAGCCAATAATATTTGATACTCTAATGATAGATGAATTCCTAAAACTTGAGTAAAAAATAAAGCCGCTGCAACTTCATACATCATCATTCCACCAAGATTTATAGAAGCACATAATGGCAACATAAAACGTGTAACACGTGGGTTTGAATTTAATTTATCAGCTGTTTCCATAGCGATAGGAATGCTAGCAATAGAACTTGAAGTAGCAAATGCAGTAGATAATAAGGGAAAAATCTGTTTTAAAGTGATAAATGGCTTATCTTTTGTAATAAATAAAACTAATAAAAACTGCCATAAAGCATGAATAAGTAAGCCCAAAATTAATACTAAGACAAATGCAATTAAAGCTGCAAAGTTATTATACAAATTACCTCTAATGCTAGATTCTGCAATTCCATTACCTACAAGAGCAAAAATGCCTAATGGTGCTATGCTCATGACACCATATAAACAAATTGTAGATACATCTTTACTTGCTTCAAAAAAACTTATTATAGGAGATCCTTTTTTTCCAGACATAGCACATGCAGTGCCAAATATAATTGAAAATACAACTACCGGTAGCAAATTAAATTTAGCTAATGAATCAAAAATATTATTAGGAAAAATAGATAGAATAAATTCTGATAAGTTTAAATGCCCTTGATTAACTGGGGTATAATTTTCTCCGTGTAAAATTAATGCAGAGTCAACCCCATATCCTGGATTTAATATATTGAATAATACAAGAGCAATTGTAACTGCAATAACTTCACTAATTATCATATAAATTAATGCACCTTTAGCTAGTGATCTTAAAGCATTTAAATTATGCCCCATATTCCCCAAAGTTGCGATTAAAGCTGAACATATTAAAGGAAGAGCAAATAGTTTTAGTAAATTTAAAAATAAATCACCTAAAAATTTTATATGTTGAAATATCCAAGGGGTTAAAATACCAAATACTATAGCTAATATTAAACTTGTTAATATTAAAATGGTGTTATATTTTCTAAGTAATTTAATCATTATTATTTCCTAAAATGGAATAGTATCAACATATTTGCTTAAGTTCTTGCGAAATTGCTCTTTAATTCTATTAAGTCCTTTTTCTGTTTCAGCTTCAAATCGTAGAACTAAAACAGAAGTAGTATTTGAAGCTCTTACTAATCCAAATCCGTCTTTATACTCTACCCTTAATCCATCTATAGTAATTATTTCTTTACTTCCTGGAAATTTAGCTGATTTTTCTAATTTTTCAATTATCTTATGCTGCTCCCCTTCTTTAACAGGAATATTTATTTCTGGAGTTGAAATAGAATTTGGCAACGCATTTAATAAGTCAGATGGGCTATCAACTTGAGATAAGATTTCTAAAATTCTAGCTCCTGCATAAATACCATCATCACTACCATTCCAGCGATCATTAAAAAATATATGCCCTGACATTTCCCCTGCTAATAAAGCACCTGTCTCTTTTATTTTAGCTTTTATAAATGAATGCCCTGTTCGAGATAGAATGGGTTCTCCTTTGTGTTCTTTAATCCATTTAGCTAATAGCCCAGAAGACTTAACATCATAAATTATTTTAGCATTAGGGTTTTTTTCTAGTAAATCTGCTACAAATAGCATCATCTGCCGGTCTGGATAAATTATATTACCATTTTTAGCAACTACCCCTAGGCGATCACCATCTCCATCAAAAGCTAAACCCAATTCGGCTTCTGTTGATTTTAAAGCCTCTATTAAATCTTTTAAATTTTTAGGTTGTGAAGGATCTGGATGATGGTTAGGAAAGTTACCATCTACATCACAGAATAAGCCCAATACTTTTGCTCCCATACGTCTATATAATTTAGGGGCAATTTTACCTGCTACCCCATTACCAGCATCAACAATTATATTCATGTTACGTTTTAATTTTACATCATTTGTAATTTTTGTTATATATTCTTCGGTAATATCAATAGTTTTATATTCACCTTGTTTATTATCAAAATATTCTCCAGCTTCTAATCGTTTTTTCAATAATTGAATTTTATCTCCAGCTATAGTTTCTCCAGCTATAACTATTTTTAAGCCATTATATTCTGGAGGATTATGACTACCTGTTATCATCACCCCTGCATTAGTTTTAAGTTCAAAGTTTGCAAAATATACCATAGGTGTAGTAACTTCACCTATATCTAAAACGTTACACCCAGATTGTAAAATTCCAGAAATTAAATTTTTGGCCAGATTTGGACTTGATAGTCTTCCATCATAACCAACAACTAATGTGGATAGTTTTGCTTCTAGTGTAAGTGACCCTAAAATTTTACCAATATCTTCCATTACTTCGCTAGTTAGTTGTATATCAATAATACCGCGAATATCATATGCTTTAAAAATTTCATTAGGGTATTTTTTATCTGGAATTGTCATCAAATTTTACCTATAAGTGTTATATCAAAAAATAATATTTTGAGTAAATAATTTTGCCTCGAATTATACCATAACTTTTAATTTAAAATACTTTTGTAAAATAACCTTATAGATAGGTTTAAGAATTAGAAAATCTTTGGTGTGCATACTTTTATAATAAATTTATCCATAGTTTTGGATTTCACGAGTGTGTACTGAGATTCTTTTGTTAGTTTATTTAATTTTATGATTTCTGGTTTAGTGAATTTAGTCAAATTTATACGCCTACTTGTGTTGTTTGAGTTAAAGATTATATCATAAACCTTGTAATAACTAATGTAACAACTAATGCGACAATTGATAAAATTGACAAAGTAATATTCTATCAGCTACTTCTTTTTTATAACTAATTAACTTTAAAAATTTAATTTAGTAAAATTCTTATTATTAAAATTCTAATAAGGGTTATATTTGCTGTAGTATAATTATAAATAATAGTTATAGGAAAATGTGGTGCAAATTTTTAAAGTTACTGATAAAAAAAATTATATTCCATTCGTCATCTCTAAAATTCATGCTGGATTTCCCTCCCCTGCTGAAAGTTATGAAGAATGCAGATTAGATATAAATGATTTAGTAGTTACACATCCTGACACTACATTCTATGTTAGAGTAAAAGGTGAATCTATGAGTGATGCAAATATTCATGATGGTGATATTCTAGTTATAGATAAATCAGTAGAAGCTTTGCATAATAGTATAGTCATCGCTATTATTAATAATGAATTTACTGTTAAAACTCTCTATTGTAAAGATAAAATTATAAAACTTGTACCTGCTAATGCAAATTTCCCCGAAATATGTTTTAAAAATGAAGAGGAATTAAATATTTGGGGGGTAGTTAAGTATATAATTCATAAAGCAGAAGGTGCTTTATGATTGCTTTAGTTGATTGTAATAATTTTTATGCTTCATGTGAAAGAGTTTTTAATCCTACATTAATCAATAAGCCTATTGTAATATTATCAAATAATGATGGTTGTATTATAGCAAGATCTGCGGAAGCTAAAGCTTTAGGTATTAAAATGGGGACCCCTCTATTTGAAGTAAGAGATTTTCTAAAAAAACATAAAGTCCATGTTTTTAGTTCTAATTATACATTATATGCCGATATGTCAAAAAGGGTGATGTCTTTATTAAACAATTTTGCTCAAAAGCAAGAAATATATTCTATTGATGAGTCTTTTTTAGATATTAGCGGTGAGTCAAATCCTACTCAACATGGGCTTAATATAAAAAATTCTATAAATAAATGGCTAAGTTTGCCAGTTTGTGTTGGTATTGCTCGCACAAAAGTTTTATCAAAGTTTGCTAATTTTCTGGCTAAAAAGTATAAAGGATTTAATGGTGTTGTTAATTTACAAGAGTTAGGAGAAATAAGAACTAATAGTGCTATGCAATTAATAGCTGTAGATGAAATTTGGGGCATTGGGGGTAAAATAGGTATTAAACTTAAAAATATGGGGATAAAAACCGGCTTTGATTTAAAAGTAGCTAACCCTAAACACCTTAGGAGCATATTTAATATAAATATTGAAAAAATAATATGTGAGTTAAATGGAGTATCATGTATAGACCTTGAAGAACAACCTAAAGCAAGTCAACAAGTAGTTTCCTCTGTTAGCTTTTCTAAAGGAATCACAGATTTTTATGCTCTACTTAGCTCACTGATTCATCACGTGGAAAAAGCTTGTAGGAAAATAAGAAAACAAAATCTTTATGCGAGGCAATTAACTATATTCATCAACACTAATAGATTTAAAGACGCTTTATATTGGCACTCAAAAACTATAATACTCCCCTACGCTTTAGATAGCTTTCGATTAATGGTTGAGTATCTAGAACAAGCCTTAAAAGAAATATATGTTCCTACAGCTATTTATAAGAAAAGTGGAATCATATTAAGTGACTTAATTACCAATAAGCATGAAATACGTGATTTATTTGATAAAATAAATATAAAAAAAGATCCAATAATAAATACTTTAGAAACTATTAAAAGAAAATATGGTAAAAATGCAATTGCTATTGCAACAGAAAAAATTAATTCTAATTGGGCAATGAAAAGAGGTAATTTATCTAACAAATTTACTACTGATATTGATGAACTATTAATAATAGGAAAGTAAATTAATAAATTTTTTTGAATAAATAATAAGTCTTTATTTTATTAATATATATTATTCATAGTAGCTAGTACTATACTAAATATAAATATTATTAGGTTAATTCAATTTGCCCCATGTTTTATCTTAATATGTTATATAATATTGGTAAAATAAAAATAATCATTTTATTGTAATAAGAGAAATCTATGAAGGCTAGCCCTTTTTCTTTTCGTCATCTCATCCTTAAAATATCTATATATATTGCAATATTTTACTTTAGCATTATTGTAACTTCACTATTAATTACAGGTTATTTATTTATTAATCTTAATAATTATAAAACACGAATTGAAAAAGTAGTAGCAAAACATACAGGATATAATCTAAAAGTGGATAGTATTCAAACTAAACTTAGTGATTATTATCTTCCTGCTATAACTATAAATAATTTAGCGCTTATAAATTTAGCAGAACCAACCCAAAACTTTAAAATTAAAAAATTAGTATTAGTTTTTTCTTATTCTAGTATATGGAATTTTGAGCCAATTTTTAATAAAATTAATATTTATAATAGTAATATAAATATTGAATACTGGAAAGATGGCAGTATAGTAATAAATGGTATAAATCTCAA
>CAYZUJ010000035.1:0-4373 GCA_964481375.1 uncultured Neisseria sp.
TTAGCAAGTAAAGAGAGTAGAGTTGGAGATTTTTCACCATTAATAGTTAAATTAATTTCTAAATTGCGTCTTGAAATTGCATCTAATATTAAAAAATTACTGTGATTGTCATGCTGAATACTAGTAATATGTGGCAAATTACTATTTTGGTTTTGTTTAACAAAATTAAGTAATATGCCAGCAGCAGTTATACCTAAATTTAATAATGATGGTTTACTTATACCAAAACCACTTAAATCTTTAACTACAAAATGTTCACATATTTTTTTATAATTTGCATCGTAATCAAAATGCCAATCTTCAATGCTTTTAATCGCATGATTAGGTTTTAATTTTTTTATAGTAGTAAATAATGATTGGGCAACAATAAATTCAGCGGAATCTAATTTTTCAAGTTGATCTATTAAATCTTTTTCATTAATTTGATTAATATAAAATTTTCCCGAAGCCAGCGATATAGTTGCTAATCCGAAATTATTTTTAGATTTATATAAACAAGTTATAGTATTGTCTAATTTTTCATCTAATAAGGCTTCATCAGTTAAAGTACCAGGGGTAATTATTTTGGTAACTTTACGTTCCACTGGTGCTTTTCCAGTTACTTCGCCAACTTGATCAACTATAACAATTGATTTACCTAATTTAACTAATTTTGTTATATATTGTGAAACTGAATGAAAAGGCATTCCAGCCATTTTTATAGGATTTCCCGCTGATTGTCCGCGGCTAGTTAAAGTTATACCCAAAATTGAGGAAGCCTCAATAGCGTCATTAAAAAATAATTCATAAAAATCACCCATGCGATAAAAGACAAACATATCAGGGTATAAGGATTTGACCTCTAAATAATGTTGCATCATGGGTGTATAAGATTTTTGGTCAACTAAATTAGGAGTAGATGTTTGAAGTTTCATAAGTTTTTCTGAACTATATTTAATATTTGTTTAATAATTTTAGAGTTTGCAGCAACTATATTACCGCCATTTTTCCAGAAGTCTTGTTTTTCCTGAAAGTCAGTAACCATGCCACCAGCTTCTTTTACAAGCAAAAATCCTGCAGCTATATCCCATGGTTTTAAATCAAATTCCCAAAATCCATCTAAATAACCAGCAGCAACGTAAGCTAAATCAAGTGCAGCTGAACCAAAACGGCGCTGACCGGCAGTATTTAATAACATATCTTTAAAAATTAATAAATATTTATCAATTTGACTCATATCATAAGTAGGGAAGCCAGTTGCAATTAGAGAATCTTGAATATTAGAAGTGTTAGTAACGCGAATTCGCTGGTCATTTAAGTATGCACCTTTGCCAATTTCAGCTTTATATAAATCATTTCTATTAGGATCAAATACTACAGCATGAGTAATTTTATTTAAATGTTTTAATGCTATTGATACACAATATTGAGGATTATTATGTATAAAATTTGTAGTTCCATCTATAGGGTCTATAATCCAAGTGTATTCAGAGTCATTTTTTTCCTCTCCGCTTTCTTCTGCTAATATATTGTGATTAGGAAAAGCTTTTTTTATAATACTTATAATTGTTTTTTCTGCTTTTTTATCTAATTCAGTTACATAATTATTATGACCTTTTTTTTCAATTTTAATGCTAGAAATATTACGGCTTTCATGTTGAATTAAGTTGCCAGCAGCATAAGCTGCTTTAATGGCTATATTTATGGGTCCAGACATATTTTATTTCCTTGGTTTAAACTTAATACTACACAAAAGTTCTTTAGATTTTACAAGTATTAGTATTAATTTAGAGCGTTAGATTAATTATCTTTTGAATCTTTAGAGTCTGGGCTTTGATTTAAAGCGTTTTTAAAGTTTTTAATTGCTTCTCCAGCATCTTGACCAAATGTTTTTAGTTTTTTTGTACCAAAAATTAATGCCACTATTGCTAATACTATTAACCAATGCCAGATACTAAGAGTACCCATCATTTAATCTCCTGTAAACTCATTATAAATTCCCAAAAACATGAATATGTAAATGGAAAACTTCCTGTCCTCCTTTTTTGCCGGTATTAACTTGTAATTTATAGCCTTCTAATTTTTGTTCTTTTGCAATTTTATTAGCTAAAAACATCATTTTACCAATTAAATTAATATGTGGATCTTCAAGTTGTAACATAGAATCGATATGTAATTTTGGGATAACCATAAAATGAACTTCTGCTTTTGGGTTAATATCATTAAAAGCTACAATTTCACTATCCTCATAAATTACTTTAGCAGGTATTTTTTTTGAAATAATATCACAAAATAGGCAATGGCTCATAATTAGTAACTACCTTTGTATTAAATTGAAATCTCTTTACTATAAATTACATGATATAATCACGTTATTAGAAGTGTATAAGTCATTTTTGTAACTGATTATATTACAGCATTTTAACATATTTTTTCACTAAACTGCTTTAGATTTGGAATTTTTAACATGTTACATAAGTTAATAAAAATAAATTTAAAAATAATAGGGTTTGTTGTACTATTATTAATCTTAATTCAATGTATTACTGCATACATTTTTGGTTATATAGCCAAAAATCAATTAGAGTTGCAATTTCAACATATGACAGATTCTCCCTATATAAAAGTTGTGAGTCATGAATATAATAGAGGTTTATTCTCTTCAAATGAAGTATCTGAAATTGCAATTAATAGTGTAGCTACTGCTAATTTATTAAAGATTTTGCCAAAGCAAGACAAAGAGTCTCAAGAGGCAAATCAAATTTATTCTATTAAATTAAATACGCATATTGAACATGGTATCTTTTCCAGTTTAATGCATGGCTATCTTATACCTTCAATAGCATATACAAATACAACAGTTGTATTTCCTTCTGATATAAGAAAATTATTAGATAAATTTTTTAGTAATAAACCACCGTTAATTGTAACAAATATAATTTATTTAAATAAATCAGGAAAAATTCACATTACTTCTTCTGAATTTAATTATGAAGAAGCTGTTTCAGGTGTTAAAGTAATATGGGGAGGGTTAGATCTTAATATTAATTATAATAGTGATTTTAATGATTTTGCCAATAAAATGAAATTACCTCTTCTAAAGCTAAATGCTGCTGAAAAGGGACATTTAGAACTTTATAATTTAGATTACCAATCTAACACTAAGCTAAGTAGAAATAAAATTAAAGTTGGAGATACAAACCTTAATTTAGCGAGTATAGATGCTAAATGGCAAGATAAAGTATCTATAAATTTTAAATTAGGTGATATTTTAAATATGTTAACAGGAATAAGCTCAGCAGAATTTTTAAATGGAATAGATGCGATTGATCCTAATGGTTTTACAATTAGTAATGTTAAGTATTCATCAAAAAGCCAAGATGAGAATAATTTTTTTGGCGCTACTAGTAATATCCAATTTGCATCATTACTTACTAATGGACAAACTTATGGGCCTATGAATATTGATATGGAAATTAATCATATTTCTTCTCCTGAGTTTAGTAAGTTAGTTGATAGAATGGCCGATTTATCTTTAATTCCAGTTAGTAATGATAATTATAATAGTAAATTAAGGCAACAATTAATAGAAACTTTAAATGCGTATTTTGGCCCAATTTTAGTAGCTAATCCAGTAATTAATCTAAAAGAATTTCAATTAAATACCCCTAATGGATTAATTAAATTATCTGGTTTAGCAACAACTAATAATTTTACTTTAAATGATATGGAAACGCAGCAAAAGTTTTTGAAAAAACTTGTTATTGATTTTGATTTTAGTATGCCAAAATCTACAATTGCCTATTTATTTGTTTTACAAATGAAATATTTGTTAAGTGCAGGAAATGCTCAAATGGATAAACAAAGTGCAGAAGCATTAACTCGAGTAGTAAATATCTTATTAGATAATCAAGTTAATACTTGGGTTAAGAAAGGATATATTAAATTAGAAAATTCTACTCTAAAAAGCCATTTGAAGTTTAAAGATGGACAACTATGGCTTAATGATATTAAAAGCAAGCAATAAGCATTAGTTAATACATATTTATAGTTGGCGGTTAAATTAATTATGGATAACAAAAAAAATTTAATTGTTAGTGAAATTATAGATAAAATTGATGCACCTAGTCAAGAGATATCGCGAAATATTAATAATAAAAGCATTAGAGCTGAAAATGATATAGATGCTATAAAAATATGGCTTGCAGAATTTCAAAACATTCCAAATACTTTTATTTCATATCGCCAAACAGCTCTTAGATTCATCTTATGGATTACGCAATTTAATCTTACTTTAGCTAAAATTACTCGTGAAGATATTAAAGATTATCAACTTTTTTTAGCTAATCCAACACCAAAAGACTTTTGGTGTGGAAGTGCTAAACCAAGAAATC
>CAYZUJ010000035.1:4383-12873 GCA_964481375.1 uncultured Neisseria sp.
AATCACCCAGATTGGCGACCATTTGTTAAAGGATTAACACAATCAAGTATAAAACTCAATTTACAAATTTTAACTACTATGTATGAATATTTAGTACAAAGTGGTTATTTAGTAGTAAATCCATTTAAGTTGATTAAGAATAAAAGTAAAGGTATTATTTCACATCAACATATTGAGCGTTATTTAACACATAAAGAATGGAGTTATGTTTTAGAATATATTGAAAACCTTCCTAGAAAAAGTAAAGATGAAATTGCCAATTATCAACGTATCAAATGGATATTTACTTTATTATACTTATCAGGTTGTAGGCGGAATGAAATTGCTAATGCACGCATGAGCGATTTTATACACAAACACGAGCATTGGTGGCTTAAAGTAATTGGTAAAGGAAATAAATATGGAGAAATACCTGTTACTAATGATTTACTTCAAGCTTTAATTCAATATAGACGCTCTATTGGTCTATCTGATTATCCTACTTCATTAGAAACTGATATTGCATTAGTTAATAATGTTCATTTATCGAAAAATAAGTTTAAAGGCATATCAAGTTCAATGCTTTATAAAATTATAAAAATAACTTGTAAAAAAATTGCTGAGGTTGTTAAAGTAAAAGACCCATCAGCAGCATTTGTAATTGAAAAGGTTTCTACGCATTGGCTAAGACATACTTCTGCTACACATCAAGTAGATGCAGGTATAGATATAAGGGTAGTTAAAGAAAATTTGCGTCATAGTATGCTTGAAACAACTATGAAATATCAGCATACAGAGGCAGATTCAAGGCATGAAGAAACCAACAATAAGTTTGGGATAAAATAAAAGTAGTGATTTGTGCTATAATATTGCCTGATTTCTATATATTATTAAGGATAAACTGAATGTTAGTTGAAGTTTTAAGTGGGCTTAAAAGAAAAGCAACCTTTATTATTAAAAAAGATGATGTGGATTCAAGAGTACAAGAAGAAGTTAAAAAATATGCAAAAACTGCAAAAGTTCAAGGATTTAGACCAGGAAAAGTTCCTTATAAAATTCTTGAACAAATGTATGGTGGAAAAGCATTTGAAGATATTTTAAATGAGCTAATTAGTAAGAGTTTTACAACTGCAGTTGTTGATAATAAATTTCATTTAGCTGGAAGTCCAAAGTTTGATTTGGTGAATAGTGAGAATGGTATGTTTACATTTGTAGCTACTTTTGAAATTATGCCTGAAATTAAAATTGGAGATTTATCCAATCAAGAAATTGAAAAACCAGTATGTGTATTAAGCGATGAGCAAATTGAAAAAATTATTACTGTGTTGAGAAAACAAAAAGCTAATTATATTTTAGAAAATAAAATAGCAGAAAATGAAGATAAAGTAGAAGTTGATTTTATTGGTAAAGTAGATGATATTCCTTTTGAAGGCGGTAGTGCAGAAAATTATTCGTTTGTATTAGGACAAAAATCAATGTTGCCTGATTTTGAAGCTGGCATTATAGGCCTAAAAGCAGGTGAGAGTGCTGATGTTAAAGTAAATTTTCCAGAAAATTATCATGCAGAAAATTTAAAAAGTAAAACGGCAATTTTTAATATTGCTGTTAAAAATGTATTTAAAGCACAATTACCAGAATTAAATGAAGATTTCATAAAATCAGCTGGGGTTGCAGATGGTTCTCTTGAGAACTTTAAAAAGGAAATAAGAGATAACGTTACTCGTGAAATGGATCGACGTATTAATTCAAAATATCGTGAAAATATTTTAAAAGCTTTGAGTGACGCTTCTCCAATTGATATTCCTTATAACTTAGTTCATGATGAGATTCATCATATGATAGATACAACAAAAGAAAATATGTTAAAACAAGGTTATAAAGAAGAGCAAATAAAGCTAACTCATGAAATGTTTGAAAATGATGCTAAACGCATAGTTACATTGAGATTATTAATTCAACAAATTATAAAAGATAACAATGTAACTGTATCTGATAATGAAATAAAAGCCATAGTTGAGGAAATGGCTTTAGTTTATGAAGATCCAGCTGAATATGTAAAATGGTATTATCAAGATGCTAATAGGGTTAATAATGCAAAAGCTATAGCTATGGAAAAAAAGGTAATTGATTTAATTGCTAATCAAGCTAAAACTAAAGAAGTTAGTATTGATTACGACTCTTTAATGAAATAAGTGATTTGCCAAAATACTCAAACTTGATCAAGTTTGAGTATTTTATGGTAGAGAAACTAAAATGAAATATTTAGAGAAACTTAAAGAGTTAAGATTAAAAATTCAAGAAATTGATGAATTAATTATTAAAAATTTAGCAAATCGTTTAAATTTAGTAAAAGAGATAGGTGAACTTAAAACAAAACATAATTTGGGTTATGCGGATCTTGCCCGTGAAAAGTTTTTAATTGACTTTTATAAAGATGTTTGCAAACAACATCAAATTTCTGAAGATTTGATTATAGAACTTTCAAAAGTTATTTTTAAACATTGCCGTAAAATTCAAGAGTCTACTTAAATCATAGAATTAGATTTCTTTTTCCCATCTTGCAACTATTCCAGCAACAAGCGCATTTCCAATAACATTTATAGCAGAACGACCCATATCAAAAAAATGATCTACAGCAACTAAAAGTAAAAGTCCTTCTTGAGGAATATTAAATTGACCTAAAACTGCAGAAATAATTAGGATTGATGCGCGAGGTACGCCAGCTATGCCTTTAGAAGTTAACATTAATACTAATAACATGATAATCTGTTGTGTGGGTGAAATATATATTTTGTATGCCTGTGCAATAAACATTGTTCCAAAAGCACAATAAATCATTGAACCTATTAAATTAAACGAATAACCTAAAGGTAAAACAAATGAAGCAGTTTTATTGGAAATTCCAAATTTTTCTAATTGTTCCAAAGTTTTTGGAAAAGCAGCTTCACTACTTGCGGTTATAAATGCTAAAAGGGCAGGTTCGCGAATCATTTTTAATAAATAAAATGTTTTTTTGGGAAGGATAATTGCAGTAATTAAAAACATTATTAACAATAATATTATTATTGTAATATAAAATTCGCCCATAAATATACCATATGAACTTATTATTCCAAGGCCATGTTTGGTGATTAAAGCAGCTATTGAAGCAAAAATAGCGATAGGGGCAAATTTCATTACATAATTAGTGATTTTAAACATTGTTTGTGCAATAATATCTAATATATCATATAAATTTTTTCCTCTTTCACCTAAAGAAGACAATCCGATTCCAAAAAATATTGAAAAAATTACAACTTGTAAAATTTCATTATTTGCCATCGATTCAACTATTGATTTAGGAAATATATGAAGAACAAAAGTTTTTAAAGTTAAAATATTTTCAATATTGGTAATATTATTAGAATGAGGTAATATTGAAGCATTTAATGTATCTCCAGGGCGAAAAATATTTACCATAAACAATCCAAAAGCGATCGCCATAAAAGAGGTTATTAAAAATATAAATAAAGATTTAATTCCAACACGTCCAGTAGATTTCATGTTGCCATTTTTAGCTAATCCAGTAATTAAGGTGCTTATAATTAGTGGAGCAATAATCATTTGAATTAGACGAATAAAGCATGAAGTTATAATATTAAAATTTTCTGAAATTTTTTCTTTTAATATAGTTGAATGTATATAGGAAAAACATAAATATCCGGTTAATAACCCTAAAATTAACCCCAAGAATATATATAGCATAAATCTATTTTTATGTTGCATTAAAAGCTCCATATTATAGTTAAAAAAGTAAAAATTACAGCCTGAATTATACTTAAATAAAAAACAATTAACAACTATATTTTTTAAGTATAGTTTTAACTTTTATAAATTTCGCGTATAAAAAATTATTATTTTAAACTACATGGAATAATAAGCTTATGCTATATAGTGAGTTTTTCCTATTGTGAGCATTAAAATTATCATGATATACTATTGGATAAATGGTAATTTTATTTATTTATAAAATAAATTTATTTTTAAGTATTTTTATTTATAGGGGTATAATATGTTTAAGCAGCTATTTTTATTATTAATAAGTAGTTTTGTATTTTTTATTAAATTGGCTAATGGCCAAAATATAAGTTTAACAGAAACTTATCAACCGTTATCAGGTATTAATCAAGGATCAATGTGGAAGAATTTAATGAATAATACATATGGTTACACAGATACAAATGCAATTGCACTTTCTTTAGCTACGATAGATGATATTTTATTATTAGGTAATACTAATTTACCCGGAGTTTCAGGTGCAAGAAACATATGGCAACTAAATGGTAGTGCTTGGAGCAATTTATCAAATATGTGGATTAACTATAATAGAAGCGCTCCATCAGCAATACTACCGCAATCTTTATCAGAAATTGTTATTGGTTATTTTGATGGCTCAGTTCAAGATTGTCATTTGAATGTATGTAATTATTTAATATCAAATCAGCATGGATTAGGCTTTGGAGTATCTAGTTTATTACATTTAAATAATAATTATTTTATTGGTTATACAGATATAAATCTTGGAAATAATGGTCAATTAACTGTGTATCAAGAAGCAACTTTAAGTGTTAGCTCTCGACAATTTAATGTAAAAGGAGTTAATTCAGGTGTAGGAAAGATGGCAACAGATTATAATTATGTTTATGTACCTACAAGGGTAAATGGGGTATTAAAAATAAGTTTAGATGGAGTAAATGTAACAAACATTTCACCTGTTAGTTTACAGAATAAGGAATTTGTAAGTGTTTTATATTATGTAAGAAATATTAACACTTTGTATGCAGGAACAAGTTTAGCAAATGTTTATAGGGTTAAATTGCCTATTAATAATGGAAATGATTGGGTAAAATTGACTAAAAATTCTTTGTCGACTAAATCATATGTTTCTGCGATTGTAACGGATAGTAAGAATAATTTATATGTAGGGTTAGCAAATTTATTTGCACCAGAAAATGGGGGGGAGTTATATATGTTAAAAAATGGTGAAGATGATTTTTATAAAGAAATGAATTATACAGATAAATCTTCTATTAGTTCAATGATTTTTAATAACAATATTTATATAGCAACATTTGCTGGAAATATTTGGCGAAATTGATATTTTATAAATTTTTATAAGATGCATATTAGTTTAATAATATGCATCTTTTTTATCATTCTTTTTTAACTAGAAGTTTAAATATTATTCAATTTGTATATTATTAATAAACATCTTAGAATAAAGGTAGACTATAGAGTTATTCTAAAAAATTAATTATAGCATGCAATAAAATGATAAAATATTGCTTGTAAGTACAATGGTATTGGCTTAATAATAGATGAGAAAAATTAGTAATTAAAAATGAAATAATTAAAGGGTAATTAGTGATTGAAGTAGTAATAGTTGCAGCTAAAAGAACTGCCATAGGAGCATTTCAAGGAAGTTTGACTAAAATTTCAGCACCAGAGTTAGGTGCTACTGTTATAAAATCTATAATTCATGAAACATCTATAAAATTTGAAGATATATCAGAAATAATTATGGGGCAGGTTTTAACAGCAGGTGTTGGACAAAATCCTGCACGGCAAGCCTCAATTAGAGCTGGAGTACCAAATAATGTGCCAGCATTTACAGTAAATCAAGTTTGCGGTTCAGGGTTAAAAAGTGTTCATTTAGCAATTCAAGCAATTAGAAGTGGTGATGCAGATATTATAATTGCTGGAGGTCAAGAAAGCATGTCTTTAAGCCCTCATTTGCTAATTGGGTCACGTGTTGGTTTTCGGTTAGGTAATACTGTTTTATTAGACTCTGCTATTCATGATGGTTTAACAGATGCATATAATCATTATCATATGGGCATAACAGCAGAAAATATTGCTGAAAAATATAATATTACTCGCAATGAGCAGGATAGATTTGCTGTTTGTTCACAACAAAAAGCATTTAAGGCAAAATCTAGTAATATTTTTAAAGATGAAATAGTTGGAATAATGATACCTCAAAAAAATAAAGAGGAATTTATTTTTGTCAATGATGAGTTTATTAAGGGAGAGGTTACAGAAGAGAGCTTAGCTAAATTGCAGCCGGCATTTAAAAAAGATGGGTGTGTTACAGCTGGCAATTCTTCAGGTATTAATGATGGTGCGGCTGCTATTATGTTGATGAGTGAAAAAAAATGTAAAGAATTAGGGCTAATTCCGCTTGCATATATTAAAGCTTATGCATCAATTGGCTTAGAGCCTTCAATAATGGGCTTAGGTTCAGCAATTGCTGCCAAAAAAGTTTTAAATTTAGCTAACTGGAGTGTAGATGATTTAGATATAATTGAAGCTAACGAAGCATTTGCAGCTCAAGCTATCGCAGTAAATAAAGAACTTAAATGGGATTTAGCAAAAGTAAATGTTAATGGTGGGGCAATAGCACTTGGTCACCCCATAGGCGCATCAGGTTGTAGAATATTAGTGACTTTAATTCATGAAATGAAACGTTCCAAAGCTAAGAAGGGCTTAGCTACATTATGTATTGGTGGTGGTATGGGGGTAGCGTTAGCTATTGAAAGGAAAGAATAGATGACTTATGTAATTACCGAACCTTGTATTAATTGTAAGTATACGGATTGTGTTGATGTTTGTCCTGTTGATTGTTTTCGTGAAGGGCCTAATTTTTTGGTTATTGATCCTGAAGAATGTATTGATTGTACTTTATGTGTGGCAGAGTGTCCTGTAAACGCAATTTTTCCTGAAGATGAAGTTCCTGAAAATTGGAAACATTTTATTACATTAAATGGGGAATTATCAAAAAATATTAATTGGAAAAAAATTACTGCAAAAAAGAGTGCGCCAATAGATGCAGATTCGTGGGCTAATGTAGTTGAAAAAATACATTTATTAGATAGAAATGGAGCATAATAAATTGGGCGAATTTTCAAAAGGTACTGGTTTAATCCCGAATGGAATGCAACTAGCCCCTCAAGGTAATATTGAAGCTTATATTCGTTTTGTTAACAGTATACCGCTATTGACTGTAAAAGAAGAATATGATTTAGCTGAGAGATGGCGTGAAAAAGAAGACGTTGAGGCTGCTAGGTTTTTAGTGTTATCACATTTACGTTTAGTAGTTTCAATTGCACGTACTTACTTGGGGTATGGTCTGCCATTATCGGATATTATACAAGAAGGTACTATAGGATTAATGAAAGCAGTTAAGCGTTTTGATGCGAGACGAAATGTACGATTAGTAACTTTTGCTATTCATTGGATAAAAGCAGAAATTAATGAATTTGTTATTAAAAACTGGAGAATTGTTAAAACAGTAACTACTAAAAGCCAACGTAAATTATTTTTTAATCTTCGTTCCAAACGTCAAGATATTGGTAATTTATCTGATATTGAAGCGGAAAATATATCCAATGAATTAAATGTTAGTAAAAAAGATGTTGTTGATATGAATATGCGGTTGACTGCAAATGACATTAGTATTTTACCTGAAACAAATGAAACTTTTGCTCCTATTGATTGGTTAAAGGATGAAGAGCATACTCCTGAACAAATAGTAGAGAGAAAAATCCAAGATAAATTACAAACAGATGGAATTGAAACAGCTTTGCAGCAACTTGATGAAAGAAGTAGAGAAATTATAAAAGCTAGATGGCTTGCAGATCCAGAAAATCAACAAACATTACAAACATTAGCTAAAAAATTTGGAATTTCAGCAGAAAGAGTTCGGCAGATTGAAGTTAAAGCTATGCAAAAAATGAAAGAATTTTTAACAAATTATAAGTAAAACAATTGAAAATTAAAAATTTTATGCTCGGTTATTTAAATTTAGTTATCTTAGGATATTTACCGTGGTTAATAGTAGAGCAATTAAAAGGTTATTTTAATCCAATAATAGCATCCTTAATGTCTCTAGTTATAGTAATGCCATTTATATTTAGAGCTATTAAACAACATGATTTTATTAGTTTATTATTTATTTTGGGTTTTATAGTATATGCTATAAATTTATGGTATCCTTTAACAGTTTTTACCATTTATTTTAAAAATATTTTATTAATAGTAGGATTAACAGCAATGTTTTCTGTTATTGTAGGAAAACCATTTTCAATTATTTATGCAAAAGAAACGGTTAGTCATGAAAAATGGCATCACCCAATTTTTATTAAGATAAATATAATTATTTCTTTGGTCTGGTCAGGAGTGTTTATATGTGAATATTTATTTAAATTAATGAATTTACCTTATTATATAATTATCAATACTGTATTAATTTTTTTTGCGGCTGTATTTTCAAATAAATATCCAGATTATTACAAAAATAGAATTCTATCAAAATAGAAGTGTATCATTATAAAAATTTTTATAAAATACCTTTTAAAAATATTTAGTTGAATAAGGATTTAGGTATTATGGCTTATAACTCCAATTTATTATTCTTTCTTTTATTAGTTTATTCATTTTCTAGTCTGACAAAACTGATGGTGATAATGGAAA
>CAYZUJ010000035.1:12883-15949 GCA_964481375.1 uncultured Neisseria sp.
AATTGGCCAACCTTCTTTATTAGGAGAGTTAGGATTTGGTATTGTTATTGCGTTATTAGGTTTTTATAATATAAAATTTTTTCAAGGACTAACTACTAATTCAACAATAGCCTTTTTTAGTGAATTAGGTGCAATATTTTTATTATTTGAGATAGGTTTAGAATCTAATATAAATTTACTTAAGCAAAATGGAAGCTATGCATTTATAATTGCTATGTTTGGAGCAGTATTACCATTTGTAAGTGGCTATTGGTTTGCTAGTTATTTTGTAGCTGATGCTACTAGAAATTTTTGTTTATTTTTTGCAGCTACTTTAGCAGCCACATCTACTGGCATTGCTGTTCGCATTTTTAAAGAATATAATTTAATTAATAGTAAATCCTGCCAAATAGTATTGACAGCCTCTGTAATCGATGATATTATTAGTTTAATAACACTTACTTGCATTACTACTATTGTAACTAACGGAAGTTTGGATATTAATACCTTAATCATTATATTTCTAAAAGTTATAATTTTTTTAATGTTTCTTTATTTTGCAATAAAAAAAATATTTATGTATTTTATTCATATAAATAAAAAAGATGATTCTTTAAATATTAGTATTATTATTTTTATTTGTATATCAGCTTCATGGTTAGCTCATATGGTAGGGCTTTCGTCTATTATAGGAGCATTTTTAGCCGGGTTATTTATAAATAAAAATTACTTTTTAGATAAGCGCCATTTAATATTTCCATTTATATGGATATTTGTGCCAATTTTTTTCATATATTCAGGAATGCAGATTGATATTAATAGTTTATTAAATTTTGGCACTTTAAAATTTGCATTATTATTGAGCATAGTTGCATTTATAACTAAAATTATTCCCCCTATCCTTATTCCTAATAAAGCTAATTTTTTAGAAAAAATAGCTATAGGTATAGGAATGGTTCCACGGGGAGAAATTGGCTTAATAATTGCTTTAATTGGTAAAGAGATCGGGGTATTAAATGATTATTATTTCAATATTATTACATTAATGGTTATTATTACTTCTTTTGTAGCGCCAATTTTATTAAATCAAGTTTTAAAAAAGATGGGCGTTAAAAATAAATGATATTTTTTAAAATTAATTTTGAAGAGAATTAGTTTTTAAGCAGGTAGAATATGATAAAATTTCTTATTAAGGTTACAAATTTTGGAGTATATAATGAAATTTAATGAAATTGGGAAATTGATTGAAATACAGAAAATTAAATTTATTGATTTAAGGTTTACTGATACTTTAGGTAAAGAGCATCATTTAACAATTCCCGTAGATGCATTTACAGAAGATTTAGTTAATTGTGGTCAGCCATTTGATGGTTCATCTATTAGTGGTTGGCAGGGTATTGAGTCCTCAGATATGTTATTAAAACCTGATTTAGCTACAGCAAAAATTGATCCATTTTATGAACAAAACACTTTATTCATAACCTGTGATGTATTTGATCCAATAACAAATAAGCCTTATCATAAATGCCCTAGAAATATTGCCAAAAAAGCAGAAGAATTTTTAAAAATATCTAAAATTGCAGATGTTGCTTATTTTGGTCCAGAACCTGAGTTTTTTGTTTTTGATTCAGTTACATGGGATTATAATTTTAGTGGTTCTCATGTTAAGATTATTTCTGAAGAAGCACAATGGTCTTCTGGAGAAAAACTTAATGATTGTAATATAGGACATAGACCTAGTATAAAAGGTGGATATCTTCCAGTGCCACCTGTAGATTCTTTACAAAATTTAAGATCTGATATATGCCTTGTTTTAGAAAGTGTAGGTATTCCAACTGAAGTTCATCATCATGAAGTAGCTACAGCTGGGCAATGTGAAGTAGGAACTAAATTTAGTACTATGGTACAAAGAAGTGATTGGTCACAAGTATTTAAATACGTAGTTAAGAACGTTGCTAATCGATATGGTAAAACTGCAACTTTTATGCCAAAACCCATCGTTGGCGATAATGGCTCAGGTATGCATATACACCAATCAATATGGCAAAATGGTAAAAATTTATTTGCAGGTTCCGAATACGGCAAATTGTCTCAAACTGCTTTGTATTATATAGGTGGTATAATTAAGCATGCACAAGCGCTCAATGCTATTACAAATCCAACTACTAATTCATATAAAAGATTAATTCCTGGTTTTGAAGCTCCCACTATATTGACATATTCATCACGTAATCGTTCTGCATCAATAAGGATTCCTTATTCTGCTTCTGAAAATGGCCGACGTATTGAGGTTAGATTTCCTGATCCTATGTGTAATCCATATTTAGCATTTGCGGCCCTACTTATGGCGGGAATTGATGGGATTATTAATAAAATTGACCCTAAGGCTGCAATGGACATAAATTTATATGAGCTTTCAAAAAATGATCTTAAAAAAATTCCTCAAGTATGTTCTAATCTTGAAACAGCATTAAAATGTTTAGATAGCGATAGGGATTTTTTAATAAGAGGTGGTGTTTTTACCAATGAATTCATAGATTCATATATTAATTTAAAAGAAGAGGAAATTAAATTACTAAATGTAACAACACATCCTGTTGAGTTTGCCATGTATTATAGTCTTTAATAATTAGAAAGATAATTATTTATAGTTGATTTTTTTTAAAAAGCCCCTAAATTAAGTATGAGTGAATTTTTATGTTATTTTATATGGTAAAGAAAGATAAATATGGCAAAGCGTGATTATTATGAAATCCTAGGTGTAGCAAAAACTGCAAACAGTGAAGAAATTAAAAAATCTTTTCGTAAATTAGCAATGAAATATCATCCTGATAGAGTTTCTAGTTTATCTGATACAGAAAAAAAACAAGCAGAAGAAAAATTTAAAGAACTACAAGAAGCTTATGCAGTTTTATCAGATGCACAAAAAAAACAAATGTATGATCAGTTTGGTCACGCTGGAGTTGGGGGTAATGCAGCTGGTGGTGGCGGTTTTGAAGGTGGTTTTAGCGCCGGGGGATTTGAAGATATATTTGAAGCATTTGGCGATATTTTTGGTGGTAGTCGTCGTGGAGGCAGTTCTCGTTC
>CAYZUJ010000036.1:0-15908 GCA_964481375.1 uncultured Neisseria sp.
TAGACCTTGAGTTTCTTATCTTTAAAATAAATGGATTATTTAATAAATATTCCAATATTTCACAAAGCCATAGTGGTTTATTTTTATTAAAAAAATTAATTCAAGATGCTAATTTAAATTATAAAATGATATCTGGCTTATTTACTGCAGACATCAAAACTAACTTTAATATAAATAAATTTGAAGTTAAATTAAATAATATAACTATTTTTGAAAAAATTATAGATTTACAAGAAAAAAATGCCATTTTAAACCATATAAATCTTGATGGTGGTATTATTTTTTCACCTATAAACAAAAATCTTTATAATCATATTGGCAATCAGATGCCAAGAATAAATAAAGTTATAAGTAACATGTTATATAATGAATTTGGTATAAAAAATAAAATTGTTTTAAATAAGTTAAACTTTAATTTAGTCAATAGCACACCAATTAACGTATGTAATATATTGAAAGATTATTTTTTAGCCAAGGATATTGATGATTTAAAAAAGCAGATACATAGTAGTAATGTTCGCAGGGCAAAAATAAATTTAAAACGTATCTTCTCTACTAAAAATTGGGATTCAAACTTTAAACAATTAACTGGGAAAACATTTATTGAATTTCAAACTGAAATATATGGAGAAACGTTTAAAACAAATCAATTGATTACCATAAATTCTCCGAAATATAAAATATCTAATCCTTATCAAAAGAATAACAAACGTACACTTGTTCAAAATTCTAGCTGTATAACAAAAGATGGAAATATTTTTAAATGTGAAATAAAAACTATTGGTACAAATACCCACTCGTCAAACGCACAACATAATCAAAATATATTTCATGATATACGTGCAAAAGAATTTATAGGCATCAATGTTAACCAACAAGACTTAAAGGTGATAATAGATGATGAAAAAAATCTACCTATAGAAAAAACCTATCGTTTATTTACAGCAGGATCATATCAATTAGATAATGAAAAATCGATAGAAAATGCAACTATTTTATTAAAAAATATAACAACAGAAAAAACAAAGTTTCTAGTAGATATTAAACCGCTAAAGTTATTTAAAACCCCTAAAGACAATAATCCAAAAATATTTGCAACACATACTAAGGTTATGAAAAGTGCAATGGATACATTAAGAAATTCAAACATAGATACCCCTAAATATATAGGAGTGTGCGGTACTTCATTCGGACTTAAACAATTTGGCACGGTTCCAGAATCTAACTACGAATTAAAGCATCTTTTGAAATTTTTCGAAGAAAAAATTCCACAAGATGACAAAGATTATAAAATTTTTATAAAATTAAAAGAATTAGCCCAAGATCTTAATAACTTCAGATACCGAGGTAAATTAATATTAATATTCACCCTGATTCGAATATTAAGCATTAAATTTCCTGAAGAAATTACAATAATGGGTGGCTGTATGTCTGCCAAAGATCGTATGGGTTCACTAACACATGCAAGTAACTTGCTTATACAGTTATACCATATTAATGAAAATAATCTTGATTTTATTAATGATAATGGAAAGATTATTGAAGATAATTTGGGCAATGACCAACTAAATTTTATAAGATGTCATATTAAAAATATTGCTGGACTTAATATTCTTTCTGAAATGGGTATAGGAAAGTTTAATAATAAAAATATAGATTTATTCGCTTGTGTTTTTGAAAAAAATGGCTTATTACGTAAATCTGTTTATACAAGAAATTTTGTAGATACAGGAGCTTAAAAATTTTAATTTAAATTACTAAATAATCATGATGCAGCATAATAACTTATTATTTAATTATTCTTTTGTTAATAAAGTATTATACTAATTAATTGTATGTAACTATTTGAGATTTGTTAAAATTATTGCTTTAATATGAGTTACACCTATTATCATTAGGACTTACAATATTTTATTATGACAAACAAAAATAAATTGTTATCGTTTCAAGAGATAATTATGACTCTTGAACAATATTGGGCTAAAGTTGGCTGTGTTATTTTACAGCCTTTTGATAAAGAAATGGGCGCCGGAACATCACACCCAGCCACATTCTTACGTAGTATTGGCCCTGAGCCTTGGTTTGCTGCGTATATACAACCTTCTCGCAGACCAAATGATGGTCGGTATGGTGATAGCCCAAATAGAATGCAACACTTTTACCAGTTCCAAGTTATATTAAAACCATCACCAAATAATATTCAAGATTTATATTTACAGTCGTTAGTTGAATTAGGGTTTAATTTAAAAGTGCATGATGTTCGTTTTATTGAAGATAATTGGGAAAATCCTACCCTAGGTGCTTGGGGTTTAGGCTGGGAGGTTTGGCTTGATGGTATGGAAATTTCTCAATTCACATACTTTCAACAAGTAGGCGGCTTAGATTGCAAACCAGTATCTGGTGAAATTACTTATGGTCTAGAACGTCTAGCTATGTACTTACAAAATGTAGATAATGTGTACGACCTAACCTGGGCAAAAACACTAGAAGGGAAAACTATCAAATATGGCGATGTTTTTCATCAAAACGAAGTTGAACAATCAACATATAATTTTGAAGTTAGCAATGTATCTTGGTTATTAGAACAATTTAACTCTTATGAAGAACAAGCAAAATCATTACTTGAAAATATTAAAGTTACCAACCCCGTAATTTTACCTGCTTACGAATTAATTTTAAGTGCAGCCCATACTTTTAATTTACTTGATGCAAGGGGTGCAATATCCGTTACTGAAAGAGCAAATTATATTGCCCGAATTAGAACCCTTGCAAAATTAGTAGCTGAAAAATACTATTTATCACGAGAGTTATTAGGTTTTCCTCTAATGTAAAATATTAATATTGAATGCAAAAAGCACTTTCGGGAGGCTTTATGAAATGTCCATTTTGTAGTTCTGATGATACCCAAGTAATTGATACAAGAATAAATGATGATAAACTCTCAATTAAAAGACGCCGAAAATGCTCTGCATGTGATAAACGATTTAACACTTTAGAAAAAATTGAATGGCAAATGCCCGCAGTAATAAAGTCTAGCGGAACAAGGCAAGAATATGATGAAGAAAAAATAAGAAGTAGCTTTATTAAAGCCTTACATAAAAGACCGGTATCTCTAATTTTAGTAGACCATGCTATTGATTTAATTAGGCAAAAAATTCTAATACTTGGCGAAAGAGAAATTGAAAGTAGATTAATTGGCGATATGGTAATGACCGAATTAGCAAAATTAGATAAAATAGCTTATATAAGATTTGCTTCCATTTATAGAAGTTTCAAAGACGTAACAGATTTTAGTGAAATTATCGAAGAATTTCATCATAAATAAATATTTTGGAGATTTTTAAATGCTAGATATACTTGAAAAAGCCTACACTTTTGATGATGTTTTACTTATTCCAGGTTATTCTCAAATTCTACCTAAAGACGTTATTATTCAAACTAAATTAAGTAGAAATCTGACTTTAAATATACCTATTGTTTCAGCTCCCATGGATACTGTTACTAAAGCAAAAATGGCAATTGCTTTGGCTAAAGAAGGTGGGATTGGCATAATCCATAAAAATATGTCACCAAGCCAACAAGCTAATAGCGTTTCTATAGTAAAACGCCATGAGGCTGGTATTGTTAAAGACCCTATCCATGTAAATTCCCATATAAGCGTAAAAGAATTATTAGAAATCACTAAAAAAAGTAAAATTTCTGGCGTCCCAGTTATTGATAATGGCAAATTAGTTGGTATTATTACTAATCGTGATGTACGTTTTGAAACCAACCTTTCTCAATCAATTAAAAATATTATGACACCACAAGAAAAATTAGTCACTGTTAAAGAAGGTAGTTCAATAGAAGAAGCTAAAAACTTAATGCATAAACACCGTATTGAACGTGTATTAGTGGTTAATAATGAATTTGAATTAAAAGGTTTAATTACAGTTAAAGATTTAACTAAAAATATTATTTTTCCTAATGCTAATAAAAATAATTCTGGACAACTAAGAGTAGGTGCTGCTGTAGGTGTTGGTGATGATACAGAAGAACGAGTTAGCTTATTAGTAAATGCTGGTGTGGATGTAATTGTTGTAGATACTGCTCATGGTCATTCAAAAGCTGTTATTGAACGAATAAAGTGGATTAAACAAAATTATTCAACAATTGATGTTATTGGCGGCAATATAGTAACCGCAGAAGCTGCTAAAGCCCTTATTGAAGCTGGTGCCGATGGAGTAAAAGTAGGGATTGGCCCGGGATCAATTTGTACTACTCGTATTGTTGCAGGTGTTGGCGTACCTCAATTAAGCGCTATTAATACTGTTGCAAAATTTTTACAAGGCACAGGTGTACCTTTAATTGCTGATGGCGGGATCCGTTTTTCTGGGGATTTAGCAAAAGCCTTAGCTGCTGGTGCTTCTTCAGTAATGCTTGGCGGACTCTTAGCTGGAACTGATGAAGCCCCCGGGGAAATTGAATTATATCAAGGACGCAGTTATAAATCATACCGCGGTATGGGCTCATTAGGTGCTATGGGTAAAGGTTCAGCAGATAGGTATTTTCAAGAAGCAAATAATGAAGAAGGTAAATTAGTACCAGAGGGTATAGAAGGAAGAGTGCCTTATAAAGGCACACTAAATTCTGTAATTCACCAACTATTAGGAGGATTACGTTCTTCAATGGGCTATGTGGGTGCAAGCTCGGTTACAGAACTGCATACTAAATCTAAATTTGTAGCAATTACTAACGCTGGAATCAAAGAATCCCATGTACATGATGTACAGATAGTCAAAGAAGCTCCTAATTATAATTTGGTACCTTGATGAGATTATAGCTACAATCCTATTAAAGAATTTTAATTATACAATTAATTCCTATTAATATACTTTGCCCCATCAAATATGATCTATAACCATTCCAACCAGTTATATGATCGGGTAAGTTATCATTATCCTTAAAAGGCATCTCTAAAGTAAATGCTAAACAATCAAATTGATTACCTACCCAATTGGTAGCCATTGTTGCTGTTTCAGCATTAAAATGCCCTTTTTCATAACCATATTTAGTTTGGTAATCAGGATTTATTAAAGTAAAATATTCTATAAATAGCTTACTTAATTTGTTTTGCTTCTCACTAAAAGAAGGGTTTTCTTCACAACCTGCTGTAAATACATAGGGAATGGCTTCATCTCCATGAATATCAAAAAAAACATCTACTCCAGTTTCCATCATTTTTTGTCTAACATACAAAACTTCTGGTGATTTTTTTTCTACCGGATTTAGCCACTCGCGATTTAAATTAATACCTAAGGAATTAGTACGTAGATTTCCATTAAAAGCACCATCTGGATTCATATTAGGCACTAAATAAAATACACAATTATTTATTAAAGCTTTACTAGTTGCATCTTGTTCATCCAACAGTTTATCAATTAAACCTTCCATAAACCACTCTGCCATGGTTTCTCCTGGATGTTGTCTTGCAATAATCCAAACTTTATACTTTGCTTTAATATCTCCAATAGTAATTAAATCTATATTTCTACCTTCTACAGTACTGCCTAATACTGTATGATTAGCCATATCAGACTGATTGGCATAATTAATTAACTCTAAATGTCTCTCATATGAATATGGTTCAAAATAAGCAAAATATATACTTTTTTCTGTTGGTATAATTTTAAAGTTTAGATTATCTTTATCAAAAACACTTTTCACTCTAAACCAATATTCATTGTCATAACTAGCACAAACATTATAATTTTTCCAACCTTCTGGATAAGCACTATTTTTTAAATCACTAATAGTTATTGCTAACTCTTTATTTTCTACATTATTTAATTGAAAATAAAACCATTGAGCAAAATGAGAGTTAGTATCTTTTCTTATTTTAAATTGTAATTTTGAAATATCAATAATCTCAATACTTCCTGCATCAAACTCCGTATTTACTGTAATTTTTTCCATTGTTAAATACTTTCTAAAATGTATTCTTTTATTGATTTAAACGCCCTAGATATTTTTTCAACATCCGCTCCGCCTGATTGTGCAAGTTCAGGTCTTCCTCCACCTTTACCACCAGCAATATTAGATAAATATTTTACTAATTCCATCGCTTTATATTTAGTAGATAAATCCTTAGTTACACCAACTAAAAAACTTGCTTGGTTACCCACCTTTACTGCAATAATTATAATACCACTAACTAATTTATCTTTAAGTTTATCAATTAATTCAAGAACAATTTTATTATCAATATCAGTTAACTCTAATGAAATAAATTTTACTCCATTTTCTAATATTTCTACCTTCTTTATAAATTCATTAGCCTCTAATAATGCTAATTTTGATTGTAAATTCATTACTTGTTTAATTAAATCCTTATTATCATTAAAAATCATATTTAATTTTTCAGGAAGAATATCATTTGTTTGAGATTTTAATTCATAACGTAATTTATCTAAAATTTCCATATTTTTTTGCATACGCAAAATCGCAGTTTCCCCAGTAACAGCCTCAATTCGTCTTACTCCATTTGCCACTCCAGATTCACCAATAATAGTAAATAGCCCTATGTCTCCAGTTCGGGACACATGAGTTCCTCCGCATAATTCTACTGAAAAATCTCCCATTTTAACTACACGCACTTCATCCGTATATTTTTCATCAAATAACGCTATAACATTACTTTTTATAGCTTCCTCAAATTTCATATAAGAGAATTTTACTTCATAGTTACTCATAATTACAAAATTTACTATTCTTTCAATTTCTTTTATTTCATTAGCTGTTAAAGCTTTATCATGGGCAAAATCAAACCTAGTATATTCATCACATACTAAAGAGCCTTTTTGCAATGCATGCTCTCCTAAAACTTTATGTAGAGCTTTATGTAATAAATGAGTGGAAGAATGATTTCTTGTAATTGCACTACGCCTATGTATATCAATAGTAGCTGTTACCTCATCTCCAACCTTTATAGTTCCATTAATTAATTTTCCAATATGGCTAGTTACCTCATGTCTAATTTTTTGTGTATCTGAAACATTAAAAATACAATCTAATCCACCATTAATTTGAATAACTCCAGTATCACCAATCTGCCCGCCACTTTCAGCATAAAACACAGTTTTATCTAAAATAATAATACCTTCCTCTTCATTAAGCAAAGAATTTACAGGTGTATTATTTTGATAAATAGCAATAACTTTTGCTTCCACACTTTGTTTATTATAACCACAAAACTCTGAGTCTGCTCCAGAATAATCTAGCAATTCACCTATCCTAAATTTTCCAGCTAGCTGCGCTCTTTCTTTTTGCTTACTCATTAAAACTTCAAAAGCTTCAATATCTACACTAATTTGTTTTTCTCTACATATATCTTCTGTTAAATCTATAGGAAAACCGTAAGTATCATAAAGCTTAAAAGCAATATCTCCTGATAAAGTTTTATTTTTTACCTTTAAAATTTCTTCATTTAAAAGCTTCATTCCATGCTCAATTGTCTGAAAAAATCTCTCTTCTTCATTTAAAATAATTTTTTCAATTTGTGCTTGATTTGCTATTAGTTCAGGATAAGCCTTTCCCATTTGCACTATCAACTCCGAGACTAATAAATAAAAAAATGGCTCATACATACCTAATTTATAACCATGTCTAATAGCACGGCGTATAATGCGTCGCAATACATAACCACGCCCATCATTGCTAGGATTTACTCCATCTGCTATTAAAAATGATACTGAACGTATATGATCGGCTAACACTTTAAGAGATGGATTTGTTAAATCTTTACAATCTGTAATTTGTGAAGCTTTATTAATAAGATGTACAAATAAATCAATTTCATAATTACTATGAACATTTTGCATAACCGCAGCAATACGTTCTAAACCTAAACCTGTATCTACTGATGGTTTAGGTAAATTATGTAAAACTCCCTTTTCATCACGATTAAACTGCATAAATACGCAGTTCCAAATTTCTATATACCTATCGCAATCCTCACCTTCACTTCCAGGTAATCCACCTAAAACTTCAGCCCCATGATCATAAAAAATTTCTGTACAAGGTCCACATGGCCCTGTATCACCCATTTGCCAAAAATTATCTGAGCTTCCATCTTCTTTATCACCAATACGAATAATTCTATCTATAGGTAATTTTATATGCTTATTCCAAATTGTAAATGCTTCATCATCAGTTTGGTAAATAGTAACATATAACTTATCTTTAGGAATTTTTAAAACATCTGTTAAAAATTCCCAAGCATATTTTATAGCCAATTCTTTAAAATAATCACCAAAACTAAAATTGCCCATCATTTCAAAAAAAGTATGATGCCTTGCCGTATAACCTACATTTTCTAAATCATTATGTTTACCGCCTGCTCGCACACATTTTTGTACTGAAGCTGCTTGAACATATGATGGTTTCTCTAATCCTAAAAAAATATCTTTAAACTGATTCATTCCAGCATTTGTAAATAACAAAGTAGGATCATTATGCGGAATCAATGAACTTGATTTTACGATCGTATGACCTAGATTATGAAAATAATCTAAAAACTTTTTCCGAATTTCATTTACCTGCATTATTTGTTTTGCTCCAATATTAAAATATTTTTTGAATAATATTTATTAGTATAATCATGTAAAATACTTAAATTTTCCCATTTCTTTAGCTATAACTCTAACCAATGTCACTGATTCTTTTTTACTTTGAGTTTTATCGATAAAATAGCATTTACCATTAATCTAGAAAAATCTGGTGCTATTGGTATACCTTTTATTGCTTTAAAGCTTGCAACAAATTCATCTTGGATATCAGCATTAGTACAAGAATTTAGCTTAATAGATCTGGCTAAACTCGGATATATTTGCTTATCTAATATTTGGATTTGCTGTCTTATATATTTTAAGTTTTTATATTGACCATCTTTAGGTGCAAGTAACGGATTACTTTGCCATAGATTCAACCAATATTGTTCAATTTGCTTAGATAAATCCATTTGTATTTGTGCATATTGCATTAAGCTATAATTTTCTATGTTTAATTCATTTGCATAAATATATACTTGTTGTAAAATTTTTAATTCTTGTGCTGCATCAAAAACACTTTGCTGATTTTTATATTTATTAGCTGCTACATCTTTTAGTAAAATAGCACGATAGTTCATTAATTTAAAAACTGGTTTAAATACCAAGCATTCAGCCTGAATATCGCCCCATATAAAGATGAAATAGCTAATAAACTTAATTTTAACTAGTCGCATAAGTTGATATTCCTTCCAAATTATATAGTGAAATTGCTACATACATTTTAGATTTTATTTCTATATTAAACATTAAATCTAAAGTGCATTACATCACCATCTTTAACTATATAATCTTTTCCTTCTAAACGCATTTTACCAGCTGAAGCTGCACCCTGCTCCCCTTTATAATTTATAAAATCATCATACATAATTACTTCTGCTCTAATAAATCCACGCTCAAAATCAGTATGAATAACTCCAGCAGCTTGCGAAGCTGTAGCACCAATGGGAATAGTCCAGGCTCTAACTTCTTTTACTCCTGCTGTAAAATATGTTTGTAACCCCAATAATTTATATCCTGCACATATTAATCTATTAAGCCCAGGCTCTTCTAAACCCATATCTTTTAAAAACTCAATTTTATCAGCATCCTCTAACTGTGCAATTTCTGCTTCCATAGCTGCACATATTGCCACTACTTGTGCTTTTTCTAATTTTGCATATTCTATTAGTTTATCTAAATGTATATTATCAATAAATCCATTTTCACTAACATTAGCAACATACATTGCTGGTTTTATTGTTAATAAGCATAACGGTTTAATTAAAAATAATTCTTCTTTAGATAAATTAAAAGTTCTAGCTGGCTTTCCTTCATTTAAATGAGGCAATAATTTTTCAAGTAATGCGACTAAATTTATCGCTTCTTTATCAAGAGCTCTAGCTTTTTTATTTTCTCTTTGAATTACTTTTTCAATTGTTGCCATATCTGCTAATGCTAATTCAGCAGTTATAACTTCAATATCACTAATAGGATCAACTTTACCACCAACATGAATTATGTTATCGTCTTCAAAACATCGTACCACGTTAATAATGGCATCCGTCTCTCGAATATTTGCTAAAAATTGGTTCCCTAATCCTTCACCTTTACTTGCACCTTCCACTAATCCCGCTATATCCACAAATTCAACTATTGCTGGTTGAACTTTCTGTGGGTTTACAATTTTACTTAAAGCTTTAAGCCTTAAATCTGGAACTTCAACTATACCAATATTAGGTTCAATAGTACAAAATGGATAATTTTCAGCAGCAATTCCACTCTTAGTTAAAGCATTAAATAAAGTTGATTTACCTACATTAGGTAACCCAACAATTCCACATTTCAACGACATAACCTTAATCTTTCTTTATAACTTTTATTCTATTTTGTATGTAATTTTTTCATTGCCATATTAAAGTCATCAAAATTATCAGATAATAATAAATCTAGTACAGATAGCCCCTTATCAATTGCATTATTAATATCAATTAAATCTTCTATACTTGGTTTTTTAAGGACATAATCTGCAACCTTATTTTTGTCTCCAGGATGCCCTATTCCTAATCTTAAACGCCAATAATTTTTACTAATAACTTTATCAATATCCCTTAACCCATTATGCCCACCATCACCACCGCCTTGTTTTAATTTAATAATTCCAGGTTCAAAATCTAATTCATCATGTACTACTAAAATTTGATTGGGTAAAATCCTATAAAACGAAGCTATTGCCAAAACAGATTTTCCTGATATATTTATAAAAGTTTGAGGCTCTAATAATAAAGTATCATTACCAATTTTCCCCATTAAACCAAAAAACTTTTTTTCCAGCTGAAGTTTTAATTCATATTTTCTACTAATAGCATCAATAAACCAGAAACCTGCATTATGACGGGTTTCGGCATATTCACTACCAGGATTTCCTAAACCTACAATTAAACGAATTTTACTATTCATTTTAATTTCCATTAATCAACTTGTAATATTGCTAAAAATGCAGATTGAGGAATTTCTACATTTCCTACTTGTTTCATTCTCTTTTTTCCCGCCTTTTGTTTTTCTAATAATTTCTTTTTACGAGAAATATCACCACCATAACATTTAGCTAAAACATTTTTCCTCATGGCTTTTATAGTTTCTCTGGCAATAATATGTGCACCTAATGCCGCTTGAACAGCAATATCAAACATTTGCCTTGGAATTAACTCTCTTAATTTTGCCGCTAATTCACGACCCCTATACTGGGCATTTGATCTATGAACAATTAATGATAATGCATCAACTTTTTCACCATTTACCAAAATATCTAATTTTACTAAATCTGAAGGCTCAAAACTTTTAAATTCATAATCAAATGAAGCATAGCCTCGAGAAACAGATTTCAATTTATCAAAAAAATCCAAAACTACTTCATTCAACGGCATTTCATAGGTTAACATTACTTGTCGCCCCATATATTGCATATTTAATTGCACTCCTCGTTTTTGATTGCATAATGTTATTACATTACCTAAATACTCACTAGGTACTAAAATATTTGCATTAATAATAGGTTCTCTTATCTCCTCAATTTTATTTTGTTCAGGTAATTTTGCTGGATTTTCAATTTCAATTATATTTCCACCTTTTTCCACAACCTGATATACAACCGTTGGTGCTGTTGTAATTAGATCCATATTAAACTCACGCTCTAATCTTTCCTGCACAATTTCCATGTGTAAAAGCCCAAGAAATCCACAACGAAAACCAAAACCTAAAGCTTGAGATACTTCTGGTTCATAATTTAACGAAGCATCATTTAATTTTAATTTTTCTAATGAATCGCGTAAACTTTCATAATCATGTGATTCAACCGGATATAAGCCTGCAAATACTTTTGGCTGTATCTCCTTGAAACCAGGTAAACTTTCACTAGCCGAATTAGCCTCTAATGTTACAGTATCACCAACTTTTGCTGAATGAAGTTCTTTTATTCCAGCAATAATAAAGCCCACTTCACCTGAATTAAGGCTACTTCTTTGTATAGCTTTGGGTGTAAAAACCCCCACCTGCTCACATAAAAATACTTCTTTATTACTCATAAACTTAATTTTATCTTTAGGTTTTAAAATACCATCAACCACCCGAACTAGCATAACTACACCAACATAATTATCAAACCAAGAGTCAATGATTAAAGCTTTTAAAGGCTTTTTAATATCACCCCTAGGTGGTGGGATTTTATTAACCACTAATTCTAATACATCTTCTACCCCTTCACCAGTTTTAGCTGAACAATAAATTGCGCCAGTTGCCTCCAAGCCAATTATATCTTCAATTTCCTGAATAACACGCTCTGGTTCAGCTGAGGGTAAATCTATCTTATTTAAAACAGGTAATACCTCTACCCCTAGTTCAATTGCAGTATAACAATTAGCTACAGTTTGCGCTTCAACCCCTTGAGAAGCATCAACCACCAATAAAGCACCCTCACACGCAGATAATGAACGCGATACTTCATAAGAAAAATCTACATGGCCTGGCGTATCAATTAAATTCAAATTATAAATATTACCATCACGTGCTTTATAATTTAGTGCAGCTGTTTGTGCTTTAATAGTTATTCCACGCTCTTTTTCAATATCCATAGAATCTAAAACTTGAGAATTCATTTCTCTTTTGTCTAACCCACCACAAAACTCAATAAACCTATCAGCTAAAGTTGATTTCCCATGATCAATATGTGCAATTATTGAAAAATTTCTTATATTACTTTTACTCATTAATTTTATTTCCTAACTTATTATTTCATAATGAATACCGAGTCTATTAATCACCTCAAATGCTTTTTTTAATTGCTGTTCTTGCCCTGATATTTCCAATAACAGTTGTCCAAATGGCATTTTTTTAATACGCCCCAGCTCTCCCCTTAATATACTAAAGCCAATACCCGATTCTTTAAATATTGTATTTAAAATTGGTTCAAATGTATTGTCCCCAATAAACGATAAAACGACCAAGTGATTATTATCTGTTTTTTCAAAGCGATAATAATCAGAAACCTGCTCTAAATATTTACTACCTTCTTCTTCTAAAATCAACTTCCTTGTTAATTCCTCTTTTGGATGCAATATTATATCTACAGTTTTCCCTGACTCAATAATTCTTCCTTCATCAATAACTGCAACCCTATCACAAATTTTTCTTACAACTTCAATTTCATGCGTAATTAATATTATAGTAAGACCTAGTTTTTCATTAATATCTAAAAGTAATTCTAAAATACTATTAGTGGTTTGTGGATCTAGTGCTGAAGTTGCTTCATCACTTAACAATACTATTGGATCAGTTGCTAATGCTCTTGCAATCCCCACTCTTTGTTTTTGCCCACCAGATAAACTAGCTGGATATTTATTAGCAAATTGACTCAAACCTACTAAATCTAGTAATTTATTAACTTTATTTTTTATCTCTACTTTAGAGTATCTACCATGCAATAAAAGCGGTAGTGCAACATTTTCAAAAACATTTTTTGAAGTAAGAAGATTAAACCCTTGAAAAATAACACCAATTTTTTGTCGTATTAAGCGTAATTGCTCTTTACTCATTGCTGTTAAATCATCACCATTAATAATAACTTTTCCTTGACCCGGACGCTCCAATAAATTTAAACATTTTATTAATGTTGATTTACCTGCTCCTGACTTGCCAATTATGCCAAATACTTCACCAGGCGCCACTTCAAAATTAATATTATCTAATACTAATGATTTACCAAAAGATTTTGTTAAGTTTTCAATTTTTATCATTAAATTTTAATCTCTAAAATTAATAAACTGTAGCGGTAGTTCCGTAATATCTTTTTTTACTAATTGCATTGTTTCTTGCAAATCATCTCTTTTAGCACCAGTTACTCTCACTTCTTCACCTTGAATACTTGCTTGAACTTTAAGTTTGCTATCTTTTATTAATCGTTGAATTTTTTTACCTATTTCTTGACTAATTCCGTTTTTAACTTTTATTATTTCTTTCAATTTATTACCGCTTACTTTCTCTTTTTTACCTTCATCTAACACTCGTGTATCTATTCCACGTTTTGACATTTTAGAAGTTAATACATCACGAACTTGCCCTAACTTAAATTCATCATCAGCATAAATTGTCAGTTCAAGATCCTTAATTTCTACTCGAGAATCACTACCTTTAAAATCAAACCTATTAGTAATTTCTTTATTTGCTTGATCAATACTATTTGCTAGTTCTACCTTATTTACTTCTGATGCAATATCAAATGATGGCATAATTTAACCCCTTATAAAAATATCATATATCATATGATAATAAAGATCCTTATTTTAACATATATGGCACTGATAACAAAGTAATTTAAGTATTTTAAGAGGGTGGATTCAAGGATCAAAGGAAACTTACAGTTTAAAATTTTTAGCTTTGTTGTATTGAATTCGTTGCAAATACTTGTTCATAACCTCATTCGGGGTTTTATATTTAAGCACTTTTCTTGGTCTATTATTTAAGCAATCCTGAATATGCTCAATCTCTGTTTCAGAGATTGTATCAAAATTGGTTCCTTTTGGCAAATAACGACGAATTAATCCATTAGTATTTTCATTAAGAGCTCTGTCACATGAATGGTATGGTCTTGCAAAATAGAAGCTACATCAAATATTTTGACTAATGGAAATATGGTTTGCAAATTCAGATCCATTATCTGACGTTAATGTCATTATAGGCACAGTACTTTTTATATATATGTTTTCAATTGCCAATTGTATTTGTAATGCACTTTTATCTACTGATTTACGGATAAAAATCATTTTAGTTTTTCTATCCTTGTTTTTCATTCAACAATCTTTGGACGTTGACTTATATCAACTCCATTTGTAATTATATTTGCTAATGCTTGCTTTGCCTTATATGTTTTACCATGATGTGCTAATAGTTTACTAAATACTTTTGCTTTACTAGCTTTTGAGCGAGTTAGTGCAGCTTTTTTCCCTGCATAATCTGAATCATAGTCACCAATATTACGACTGTTACGTTTTAATTCTTTTGAAATTGTTAATTTACTTACTCCAATACGACGTGCTATTTCTTTTTGTGGAATAAAATTTGCTATTTGTAGACAGATGTAGTATCGTTGCTCCTGAGTGAGGTGTTTAGCCATTATAACTCCTTGTTGTAGTGAACAGGATTATAAACTAAATATCTTACTCTCTTATCAAATTACAAATCTTAAATTTAAATTAAACTAATCTACTTAATTAAATTTTAGTTTCCTTTCATTTTAGAATCTACCTACAAAGACAAAAATGTTACTTTTAATATTATTAATTTAGAGTTATAATGCTAGCTTTATTTTTTTTGGGGGGGGGATTTAATAAATAATTTGCTATTCTACGAACCCCCTAATCAAGTATTATTACAATTTTTTAAAGACTGGATAAAATAATGAAAAAAATAAAGGAAACTCCTACTAATGCTAATCAAAATATCTTTAAAGATAATTTAAATTTAAAACCCGAAAATAAATCAAATATGAGTTATTTTAATGATAGTGAATCAACTAAAGATGATAGCGACCCCTTATTGGCTAAAAGAACAGTAAGCTCAATTAAAATTAATACTTTTGAATTGTTTAAAAAAGCTGCTGAAAATGGTTATGTAAAAGCAATGTATAATTTAGCTATTTGCTATTCTAAAGGTGATGGAGTTACTAAAGATAAAATTAAAGCCTTTGAATTGTTTAAAAAAGCTGCTGAAAATGGTTATGTAAAAGCAATGTATAGTTTAGCTATTTGCTATGATAAAGGTGATGGAGTTACTGAAGATAAAATTAAAGCC
>CAYZUJ010000037.1:0-15276 GCA_964481375.1 uncultured Neisseria sp.
GATAAATTAGAATTAAAATTACAAACAATAAATAGAAAAGATAAATTAGTAAATTTTACTTCAAAGTATTTTCCTACGTTAGATATTTTAGAAAAATTTAATGCTGCTACGGCTTTAAATCTGGAAGTTAAAAAAGGGCAGTTACAATTTTTAACTGCAAATTTTGATATTAAAAATTTTTCTAGTGTTATAAATAGTAAAAATAAGCGGTTTATTAATTTTCCTAAATTAGGAGGCAGCATAAATATAAAATTAATAGATAATTCTCATTATGAAATATTAGCAAATAATCTAACTATTAATACAGATAATGGTTATGTTATAAATAATAAAAAAATTGCAGGGAACTATTATATTAATAAACATGGAGAAATAAGCATTGATAAAACCAATTTATCATCATTTAATAACTTACTGCCTATATTCCCCTATGTAAATAATCTTACTTTAAGCGGGACTCTTGATATTGTAAAACTTAATTGGCTGGGTAATATTTTTAAACCAGATAGTTATACTATATTTTCAAAATTTAATAAATTATCTGTTAAATCAAAAGACGCAAATATCCCTAGTCTAGATAATATTGATGGTGATATAACTATAACTAATACAGGTGGAAAATTAAATCTATTTTTAAATGATAGTACTTTAAATTATAATAAAATTTTTTTGATTCCTTATAAATTTAAGAGCCTTAGTTCACAAATTAAGTGGATTATTAATAAAGATAAGACAATTGATGTGTTGCTTACTCCTACAAAAATAAAGACAATAGATTTTGACGCAGACATACAAGGTAAATATAAATATACACATGGAAAATTAGGCTATCTTGAATTAACTGCACATGTAGATAAAATTTTAACTAGTAAGGTTGGTGATTATTTGCCTAAACAAATTGGCGATAGTGTCCATAAATGGCTTCATATGGCTTTAGTTGGCGGTTATGGCGTTAAAGGTACCATGATCCTTAAAGGTGGTTTAGCAGATTTTCCTTTTACCAATGGTAAAGGAGTTTTTAATATTGACGCGCAAATTGATAACGGTAAATTGCTTTATGTAGATGGCTGGCCAACGCTAGATAATATTATGGGTAAATTTATTATCCGCAATCAAAAAATTATAATTCAGGGAGATACAGTTAAAGTAAGTGGGAATGATTTAAAAAATGCTTTAGTAGTAATCCCTGATATGACTGCAGAAAACCCATATTTAACTGCAGATGGTATTGGTAATGGCTCTACTCAAAACTTTATGAAATATTTACAAAATACACCAGTTAATGAAATTATTGGCAATATTCCTGATAAAGTAGAAACTAAAGGCAATGGACTTGTTAATCTACATTTAATGGTGCCGTTTTCTAATCCTGACCACACTAAAGTAGATGGCAACTATACTTTTTATGATAATCAGATTAAATTTGATTTTTCTGTACCAGTTTTAAATAAAGTTACTGGAAAATTACATTTTACTGATCATGGATTAACAATTGATAAAATAATTGCAAAAGTTTTAAATTCAGATATAACGTTGAATGCACATCAATCGAAAGATGGAATAATTCATTTTAAAGCAGTATCCCCAAATTTAGATTACTCTTCCCTAGCGAATTTTTATACACCATTCATAGTTAAATTAATTCATGGCAGATCATTAACTAATATTTATTTTGATGTAACTTTAAACGGGTTATCAAAATTATGGGCAGATAGTAATTTATTAGGTGTAAATATAAATGCTGCAAAACCTTTATCTAAAGATTCAGAAACTGTTAGTAAATTAAACTTCATGCTTATTCCTGCTGACAAAAATGGTTTTAATATTAAATTTGATTATTATAATTTATTATTTGGAAACATAAACATAGATACTAACTCAAAAATCAATTATGGAAAAATAGCTGTAGGAAAAAATCAATTTAGTACTACTAATCTAAATAACGCTAAACTTCAAATTAACCTGGAACTAGAAAAAACTTATATTAATGAATGGATTAGCATGGTAGAAAGTATAGTTAAAACACCATCCAATAATATAGTAAAAAAATCTTTAGACAATAAAAAAGTTTTAGGTTTAAAAAAAGAAAATTATAAATCTTCTTCTCCAGTTCCTGATATTTTTCCAATAGAAGTTTTATTATCTACTAAAGATTTATTTATGACTAGTTCCACTCTAGGTAGTGCCAATGCGAATTTATTAATAAATAATAATTATGTTATATTTAATTTTAATAGTTTTAGAACTGATGGTTATGGAAAATATGATTATAGCGAAAATAAGCTAAATTTAAATTTAGATCAATTTAGAATTTTTCTAACTAAAAACGTTGAACATTTAGTAAAAAAAGTTAAAGAAACTAAGGAAGTTTCAAATCCTGAAAGTTTTCCAAAAGTATATACCAGAGTCTTTAATAATCCTAATGTAAATAAATTTAATGAATCAGGAATGATGGGGTTTTTAAATTTTGAAGTAGTAAATAATGAATCAACTGCGCCAAATTTAATATTTCCTAAAATTAATGTAGAGGTGAAAAGACTTTTTATTGATAATCAAAACCTTGGAAATCTTGGGGTAAAATTAGTTCCTCTTGGCCATGATTTATTTATCGAATCAGGATTATTAGATGGTAATGATGTGAAAGTTAATTTTCATGGAACAAATTTTTGTGTAAATTGTAGTATAGAAAAATCATATGTCAATATGCAATTTGATGCTCAAATTAAAAATTTAGGTAATTTAGTTGAAATTTTAGGTTATGGTAAACTTATTGATAAAGGAAGCGGAAAATTATTAAGCACATTACAATGGAATGGTCTAATTCAGGATTTTGCTTTTAAAAATGCTATTGGTGATATAAATGTTGATTTGCGTTCAGGTAAATTTTTGAAAATTGATAACACTAAAAGTGTTTTTGGTAGTATCTTAGGAATTCTTAATCTCCAAGCAATTGTTAGCGTAGCTCAACTAAATTTTAATAATATATTTGTAAGTGGTTTTTATTTTGATGACTTACAAATGCACTCTTACTTGGTTAATAATAAAGTGGATATTAAAAGTTTAAATATGAATGGTCCATCTGCAATTGTTAGTAGCCATGGTAGCATTGATATTGGCAATGATAATGTAGATTTATATTTAACAGTATCACCTAAAATTGGAGGTTTAATTGCTGTGGGTATAGCTGTTGCTAATCCTATTGCTGGAGCTATTGCGTATGTTGGGCAATGGATATTAAGAGGGCCTTTTGATAAGCTTTTTAGTTTTACTTATAAAGTAAGTGGTTCCTTAAAATCTCCTAAAACTAAACAAATTGAAGTTTCAAAACAAATTATTAAAAATGTAAATAACGCAGTTGGCAACGAAAATCAAAATGAGAAATAAGTTATTGATTACAATCATTTATCTCTCTCAAATTATCTGAGAGAGTTAAATGAGAATTAATAAGCTAGGTTATTTATAGTTTTTTTCAGCAAAATCCCAATTAACTAAGTGCCAAAATGCTTCCATATAATTTGGTCGACTATTTCTATAGTCAATATAATAAGCATGCTCCCATACATCACAGTTAATTAATAGTTTATTTGCTGAAGTTAAAGGTGTAGCAGCATTAGAAGTAGAAACTAACTCTAAGTTATTTTGAGGGGTCTTTACTAACCATCCCCAGCCAGACCCAAAAGTACCAATACAAACTTGAGTAAAAGCCTTTTTAAATTCAGCAAATGAGCCCCATTTTTTAATTATAGCGTCTAATAACTCTCCCTTAGGTTCACCACCGGCTTTTGGAGCTAAAGAATGCCAATAAAATGTGTGATTCCATACTTGTGCTGCATTATTAAAAATACCGCCAGAAGATTTCTTAATAATATCTTCTAGAGACATATTATCATATTCAGTACCTTTAATTAGGTTATTTAAATTAGTTACATAAGTTTGGTGGTGTTTACCATAATGATACTCTAAAGTTTCTTTAGAGATATGTGGTTGTAATGCATCTAATTCATATGGCAGTTGAGGTAATTTATGTTCCATGTTTTAAAATCCTTAAAAAGTTAATAAGGATATAGTTTAGCATATTTTAAATTTTTTTAGCCAAAGTAATAAAAATACATGGTATTATACTGTTATTAGAATTCTTATTGCCAGTAAAGGAAAAGCCTAAAATTGAAAATTGCGTTTTATTCTTGTCATGATTTTGATAAAGAATATTTTAATTTATATAATATTTATAATTATCAATATACATATATAGATAATGAAGTAAATAAAACTACTATATTATTAGCTAAAAACCATGATGTTATTTGTGTTTTTGCTAATGATAAAATTGATGCTAACATCATTAAGATTGTGGCTGACTTAAATATAAAACTCATTGCATTACGAGCTACTGGATTTAATAATATTGACTTAAAGGCAGCAAAGGAACATAATATTACTATTGTAAGAGTTCCTGAATATTCTCCTCATGCGGTTGCTGAACATGCAGTTGCTTTACTTTTAACGCTTAATCGCAAAATACATAAAGCTTATAATCATATTAAAGAAGGAAATTTTTCTCTTACTAATCTTTTAGGTTTTGATCTATATAAAAAAAATGTAGGTATAATTGGAGCAGGACGAATCGGTAGCGTATTTATAAAAATTATGTTAGGTTTTGGCTGTAATGTTTTTGTTTATGATCCAGTTATAAATCCAGAAATAATACAATCTAAAGTTAAATTAGTAGATTTAGAAACATTATATAAAGAAGCAGACATCATATCATTACATTGTCCTTTAAATAAAGATACAATGCATATAATAAATGCCCAAAGCATTGATTTAATGAAAAAAGGAGTTTTTATTATAAATACTGGTAGAGGAGGATTAATTGATTCTCTGGCTATTAAAAATGGACTAATAAATGGTAAAATTGGTTATTTAGCCTTAGATGTTTATGAAAAAGAAGAAGGAGTATTTTTTCATAATTTAAGTAACTCTTTAATTGATGATGAAATATTATTAGAACTTTTAATGTACCCGAATGTGCTAATTACTTCTCACCAAGCATTTTTTACTAAAGAAGCTTTAACTGCAATAGCTCAAATTACTACCGAAAATATAAATAACTTTTTTCAGGGAAAAATAAATAATAAAATTTTATTTGAATAATATATTTTTTGAAATGATAAATTTTAATTTAATCTATTATTAACAATGATTCCTTTAACAATACATAATTGTGCTATCATATATGTAGTTATTACTAAAATATTATCTGCATAAAAGGTATTAATAAATTTCATAATTGCTAAAGAAGAATCTGAAATAAGAAAAAATACAGCCCCACTTAAAATCCATAAAAAACTATGCATATTTACAAAATATTTTCTAAAAAAAGCAGATATTATCATGCAGGAAATTACCACCATATAAGCTAATACAGGAATTTTCATTGTATTTAGATTTTTACTAATACTCAAATAAAAAATTGTTATATAGGCTAAAATAATTAAAACAAATACAAAATTGAATTTATATTTTAATAATTTATTAAATTTTATATCTTTTAAAAATATAATAATGTAGCAAATATGTGTCATTAGAAATGCTAATAAACCATATATAAAATAAGATGGATTATTAAATAATAGAAATGTATCTCCAATACAAGAAAGCACTAAAGCTATCACAGATAAAATAATTTTCCAATTTATTTTATTATTTACTACTAAAAATAGAATTAGTATAGGCATTAAAGATGGTTTTATTATAAAACGCAGATACGATAAGTTTTTAATTTCTATAATTAACATGGTAAATGCTAATATTATATAAATGAATTGCAAGGTTTTTTGTTTTGAATTCATAAGGTATTTTTATAGAAATAGTTGAATTATAATTACAATCACACCTAAAATTAATGATAAATATAACATAATGTTATTGTTAATATATTTAATTTTAAAAACATGTCCCTGTAATTTAAGTTTTCTAATCATAAAAAAAGGAATAATAATTAAAAGTATTGAACAGCACATACCTACGTAACCTAATGCTTTAATAAAAATATCAGGAAAAAAATATATGATTATTAACGGAATACCAAAAGTAAATAAAAAAGCTATAACATTTTTATTAATTATAGATAGTTTATTAAGTTTAAAACCATCAATTATAAAATGGAATAAAGCTAATGATACGCCTAGGAATGAAGTAGCTACAGAAATATTAGAGAAAGATGATATTAAAACATATATGATTTTATTATCTAAATTTGCTTTTACTAACTCCAAAATATCACCAATATTAGCTTGAGATCCTTTAGCAAAAATTAAAGTAAAGCTATTTACTCCGGTAAACGGTATTAAACCAATAATTCCACCAACCCATAGTAAATATAAAATTAATGGTATAATGCTGCCAATTATAAATACTCGTGCCATTATTTTTGCATCAGAACACAAATATGTCCGTAGTGGAGGTATAATTAAATGTGAGGTAAAACTAGTTACAAAAACTGGAAGAGCTGTAAAAATGGCAACTCCATTTAAAAATGAAGTTGTTAAATGTAGTGGATTAATTTTTGAAATTAATATAAAACAAACAAATGATAATAATGCTAATTTTATAGTTAATAAAAATCTATTAACCCAATCTACAGCAGTTATACCAATAACTACTAAGATGCCAAATAAAAATACAAACACTGTTATAGATAAATGTTGATTAATATTGCTTATTGAATGAATTGCAGAACCAGCTGCAGAAATATAAGCAACTATTATCATATAAAGTAAAAGTAAAAAAGTTATCCATACAATAATCTGGCCATAACTTCCTAAGAGTTTTTTTGCCATTCCAGCAAAACTAATCCCATCATCTAATGCAAGATTAATTTCACATACTAATAATGCTGTATAGGTCATTAAAGCCCATGAAATTATCATTATTAAAACAGCTATAGGAAAGCCAATATTAGCTACCAGTATAGGTAATGCTAATATACCCGCTCCTACTTCAATTCCAATTACAAAAAATATACTACCAATTTGGCGATTTATAGAGACTTTATTAATCTTAAATTCCTTCAAATATTGTCTGGTGCACCCAACAGGAGTCGAACCTGTGACCCTCAGTTTCGGAAACTGATACTCTATCCATCTGAGCTATGGGTGCTGGAAAATTATATTTTACTGACCACTATACAAAATTGAATTTGAGGTAACCGCTCCTAAAGTAAATGCAATATTTTGTTTAGGAACTGGATTTCCCCCACTAGTTTTATTATATGTTAGTGTTACATTACATTGTTGATTTGAACTTCCTGAAGGGGTAGGACAATTTGTTAAACCACCCAAACTAAATTGATTATTAAGAGATGTATTGCCTAAAGTTAAACCTGAAAGAGAGTTAGCATTATAAGTTAATTGAATGCTACATTGAGTATTGTTTGCCATATCAACACATGATGAACCTGATGCCACTGACGCAGTTATCATTGGATTAGTGTTATTGCCAGCAGAACAAGCAAATAAAAAAAATGCGCTAGTTAAAAAAAACATATTAGATATAAATTTCATTAAGTTTTCACCTTTCATATTTTAATGTTATTATTGATTTATAAGAAGGAGTTATTATATTACATAATAACTATATAATACAAGATAAACAGGTATAATAGCTATGATATAATTATGGTTAAAGCGTTTATTACTCATAAAATAATATTTTTTATAAATGTAGAGCAAAAACAATGAATAGAATAATTAAAAAACTAAAAAACTATCTTTTTACTGGATTGTTAGTTTGGTTACCAATTGCTTTAACTATTTGGCTTATAGAACTTTTAATTAGATCAGTGGACCAAATTGTTCCTCATAAATTATCGGGGCAAGCTTTATTTGGAGTACATATTCCTGGAATGGGATTAATATTTGCTTTTGTTATACTTTTATTAACTGGTATTGTTGCTAAAAATATATTTGGGATAAAGATAATCAATTTTTGGGATAAAATTATACTGCAAATACCAATTGTAAAGTCTATTTATAAAGGCATAAAACAAGTTAGTGACACCCTTCTCTCAGGTAGCGGAAATGCTTTTCGTAAAGCACTATTAGTTAGATTTCCTAATTCAAATGCATGGACAGTTGCATTTATAACTGGATCACCTAGTCAAAATATTCTGGAAAACTTTAGTGAATATATTAATGTATATGTTCCTACTACTCCAAATCCTACTTCAGGATATTTTATAATTGTTCATAAATCGGATACAAAAGAACTTAAAATGACAGTAGATGAAGCGCTAAGATATGTTATTTCAATGGGTGCTTTAGAGTCTAAAAAATAGTATAGGATAATTAGTTTATGCAACGCACAAATTATTGTGGATTAATCACAAAAGAATATTTAGGACAACAAATAACTGTTAAAGGTTGGGTACATAAAAGACGGGATTTAGGAGGGATAATTTTTCTGGATTTAAGGGATAGAGAAGGATTATTGCAAATAGTAGTTAATCCTGAAGAACCTTGTTTTAATAATGCTTTGAAAATCAAACATGAATTTGTTATAGAGATAACTGGAATAGTTAGAGAAAGACCTAATCCAAATAAGGAATTAAAAACTGGTTTAATTGAAGTAGTTGCTAATAAAATTATAATATTAAATACTTCTACAGCCCTACCTATACTGGTTGATGATGAATCAGCCAATGAAACAATCCGTATGGTGAACCGTGTTATTGATTTACGTGGCTTTAAAATGCAACATAATATAATGCTACGTAACAAATTAACTTTTGAAGTACGTAAATTTTTAGACATTCATGGTTTTATAGATATTGAAACACCATCTTTAACTCTATCTACACCAGGAGGTGCTAGAGATTTTTTGGTTCCTTCAAGAGTACATAAAGGAAGCTTTTATGCCCTGCCCCAATCTCCTCAATTATTTAAGCAATTATTGATGGTGGCTGGTTTTGATAGATATTATCAAATTGTAAAATGTTTTCGAGATGAAGATTTTCGTGCAGATAGGCAGCCAGAATTTACGCAAATAGATATAGAAACTACATTTTTAAATGAACAAGAAATTCGAGATATTGCAGAAAGCATGTTGCTAACGATATTTAAAAAATTATTGCAGGTGGAATTGCCACTTGACTCTAACACTGGCAAATTAAAGGTAATTACTCATAAAGAAGCAGTTTATAATTATGGTTCAGATAAACCTGACCTAAGAATTCCACTTAAATTTATCGATTTAACAAATGAACTTAAAAATTGTAATTTTAAAGTGTTTCAGGAAGCAGCATTAATTAAAAATGGACGGATAGTTGCTTTAAAATTACCAAATAGTGTTAAATTATCTCGTAAGGATTTAGATGATTATAACAAGTTTGTTTATATCTATGGAGCAAAAGGATTAGCCTACATAAAAGTAAATGATATAACTCAAATAAATGAAAACGGTTTACAGTCGCCCATTGTAAAATTTCTAAAGGAAAATGAACTTAAAACTATTTTAGAAAAAACTAGTGCTCAAAATGATGAAATAATATTATTTATTGCTGATAAAGCTAAAATAGTAAATGAATCAATGGGGGCACTTAGATTAAAAATTGGCCATGAAAAACATTTACTAGAAAATAAATGGCAAGCTTTATGGGTAATTGATTTTCCTATGTTTGAATATAATGAAGAAATGAAACAATATGTAGCAGCACATCATGCTTTTACGGCTCCTAAAGATGAACATATAGATTTATTAAAAACAAATCCAGAAAAATGCTTAGCCAAATCTTATGATATAGTATTAAATGGTTGGGAAATTGGCGGTGGTTCAGTAAGAATACACCAAGCTGATGTGCAAGCTAAAGTTTTTGAAGCTTTAAAAATGACTGTAGAAGAAGCTCAAAATAAGTTTGGCTTTTTATTAGATAATTTGCAGTTTGGGGCACCTCCCCATGGTGGAATTGCTTTTGGATTAGATCGTTTGGCAGCACTTATGTGTAATGCCGATTCAATTCGGGATGTAATTGCATTTCCTAAAACTACAACAGGTCAATGTTTATTAACTAAAGCTCCTAGTGTAGTAGATGAAAAACAATTATTAGATTTAGGAATTAAAACTTTAAATTAAATAAAATATTAATAAGAGATTTAGTAGCATATTTTATTAAAAATAGTAAAGTAATCAACAAAAGTTTTTTCAACACATTGACGATCATTTATTGTAACTGAAATACCTCCTACGGCAATAAGAGAAAATGCCATAGCCATCCTATGGTCATCATAAGTATCTATTATTATATTTTGCTTAATAATTTTAGGAGGGGTTATAGATATAGAATTATCAGTAATTTTGATAACTGCTCCTAATTTTGTAAGTTCATTATACATTGCTTCTTGACGATCAGTTTCTTTTACTCTCCAACTACTGATACCTTTAATAATAGTTGTTCCTTTAGCAAATAATGCTACTATTGCTAATGTCATAGCCACATCAGGCATATTTTGCATATCAATTTCAATTGATTTAAGGGGATGATGCCTTACTCTAATTGTATTTTCGCTATAATCTACTATTGCACCCATTTTTTTTAATATTAAGGCAAAATTTTTGTCGCCTTGAATGCTATTAGTTCCCAAATTTTTTATGCTAATATCACCAGCAATTGCTCCTATCGCTAAAAAATAACTTGCAGAACTTGCATCAGGTTCTATTATATATTTAACGGCAATTAAATTGCTAGGAGTAACAATATATGTGTCATTTAAGCATTCAATTTTTGCTCCAAATTTTTTTAATAAGGTTGTAGTGATATTAATATATGGTTTTGAAATTAATTCATTAATAACACATATATCAATTTTACGTTTTAATAAAGAACCTGCCATAAGTATACTAGATAAAAATTGGCTCGATATTTTGCCATTAATATTAACTTGATTAGAAGAGTTATCAATAAATTGATTGATTTGAATTGGAGGATAAAAGTTTTCATTTAAATAACTAATTTGCGCCCCAAGAGATGATAACGCTATTACTAAATCTTCTATGGGTCTTTGTTGCATCCTCTTATTTCCCGTCAAAAGATATTGCCCATTTTGTATTGCTAATATTGCTGTTAAAAATCTAAATGTTGTTCCTGAATTACCACAAAAGATTTTAGCTTTTTTTACAGGGATATCACCATTACAACCTATAATAATGTAAGCATTATTTTTCTTGGTAATGTTAATACCTAAATCTTTTAGAGCTTTAATCATTAAATAAACATCATGAGCAGAGTCAGGAACATTATGTATAATGCTTTTTCCATGAGCCATTGCAGCTAATATTAATACCCGATTAGCAATACTCTTAGATCCAGGTATTTTAACTATACCTTTAATTTTTTTAGAAACTGGAGGTAGAAAGATATTTGACATAATAATAGTTTTTTAAATTCTCTTTAATTTTTTTTAAGCATTTAATTATATTTCTCTATTTATATATATTGTGGCGTAAATAATGATCCATAATCACTAAGGCTGCCATAGCATCTACTATTGGTATTGCTCTTGGCAATACACAAGGATCGTGTCGACCATTAACTACCAAATTTATACGCTCTTTATTAATATTTAGCGTTGTTTGTTCCTTAGTTATAGTTGCCACTGGTTTAAAAGCAATTCGACAATAAATATTTTCACCATTTGAAATACCGCCAACAATTCCTCCTGCATAATTAGTTTTAGTTTCTATTGCATTTTTTGCTGATAATTGTAATTCATCATTATGTTGACTACCTAGTAATTCAATTCCTGTAAACCCTGAGCCAATCTCAAAACCTTTTACTGCATTAATACTAAGCATTGCTTTGCCTAAATCAGCATTTAATTTATCAAATACAGGTTCTCCTAAGCCAACTGGCACGTTACGAATAATACAACGAATAATTCCACCAATAGAATCACCACTAGCTTTAACTTTTTCTACAAAATTTATCATTTTTTTAGCTTGCTCTTCATCAGGACAACGAATTATATTTGATTCGATTGCTTTTAAGGTAACTGTTTTCATATCAATATTAGTTTTTATACTACCTATTTGCTCTACATAACTTAATATTTCAATACCTAGTTTTTCTTTCAAATATTTTTTAGCAATACTTCCTGCTGCTACACGAGCTAATGTTTCCCTAGCACTTGCTCTACCACTGCCTCTATAATCGCGAATACCATATTTCATCAAATAAGTATAATCTGCATGTGATGGACGAAATATATGTTTTAATTTATCATAATCCTCTGATTTTGCATCTTTATTATAAGCAATTAGCAAAATAGGAGTGCCTGTAGTTTTCCCCTCAAATATACCGGATAAAATATGTATAGTATCGGCTTCAGACCTAGGAGTTGTTATATGGCTTTGCCCAGGTTTTCTACGATCTAATTCATATTGAATATCATCTTCATTTATTGCTAAACCAGCAGGGCATCCATCAATAATAACTGCTATAGCACCACCATGAGATTCACCGCAAGTAGTCAATTTAAAAATTTGCCCGAATGAATTACCTGCCATTTTTATTTCCTATCACTTTATATAAGTTAATAATATTTTTCATGAGTTTACCTGATTTAAAAGATTTTCAATTATTTTATATCCAATATTATCATTCATGCTTAATATTGATTCCGGATGAAATTGTACTGCAAAAATGGGCAGTTTTTTATGAGCTATTGCCATAATTACTCCATGTTCTGATTTAGCTAAAATAGATAATTCTTGAGGAAAACTTTCCTCATCAGCATATAATGAATGATATAAGCCAACAATTATATTTTTAGGTATTCCCTTAAATATATTAGTTTGGGTAGAAGTAATCATAACACTTTTGCCATGCATTGGATAATCTAATATATTTAATTTTCCGCCAAAATATTCTACAATTCCCTGTAATCCTAAACAAACACCAAATATAGGAGTATCATATTTTAAAATAGTTTGTATAGTTTTATGTAAATTAAATTCACTAGGTTTACCTGGTCCAGGTGATAAAACAACTAAATCAGGTTTTAATTTAATTAAATCATTTTCATTAATTCCAAATCTTTGTGTAGTTACTAAAGCCCCTGTTTGTCTTATTTATGGGGTGCGGTTCACTCAAGTAAGTGTTTAGCAGCAAGATAACTTTCTTCATAAGTTAGATTATTTTTCAATATTAGTTTTTTAATATAATTTTGCATATTAATTCTTTAAAATTATTTTATAGTTTTATTACTTATTTTATACACTTTTAAAGTTGTACTAACGTAATGATACATCATTACAATATTGTTTGTCAAATTTTTATATATTTTCATAACAGGTCTCTGTTATGTTATTATTAAATTTATAATTAAGAAATATATTAAAAAATATTTACTCTTTTTGTTTTTTAGTAGTATAATATATATTATATTAAAATGCAACTGGAGAGTTATTGTGAAAAAATATTTTTATTTATTATTAACTATCTTTATAATGGTGGGAACTAATTCTATATTTGCTAAAAGCTTAAATCAATCTATTTCAATTACTACTCATGCTAATAAAGCTCCTTTACCAGTTCCAAGCCCCATTGATACCTTATTTAGTATTTTATATGCGGATTTATTTGGAAATGATATTCAGAATATTTTGGGAATGAATATTAATCCACAATTAGATGATATTCAAAAATCAATTAATGAAGTTCTCTTAAAAGAAAATGAAATTTTAGGGGTAATAGAAGAGTTTTATTCAGCGTTTGCTAAAAATACTTATTTTACAAATGAAACTATTTTCTCTAAAATTCAAGCAGACATTAATCAAAAGTTAAATTTTGCATATCAAATAGTGCCGGCATTAGAAAATATAGATGATTTTTCTTCTCAAATGGTTATTCCATTTAATACAGTGAATGTTAACCAGCTAGAAGGTTTATTATCTCTAGACAACTTAGAGTTTATGGAAGATAATGCCATAACATTATCAGGAATCCAAGTTTCAAAAGAAAGAAAATTGGGATTTAGAGATGATTCCTTAAAAAATTATTTCTTTTCATTTTATGATCTTCTTATTCGAAATCCTGGATTTTACCCGACTAATGATACTAATTCAGATACTATTCAACAATTAACAAATATTAATCAAGATCCTTATCTTAACAAAGTATCTGAAAAAGATTTAAGTAAATATAATATATTTGCTAATAAAATTTACTATGATAGAAGTATTGATTTAACTGCGGCTCAAGTGGGTGTGCTTCTCCTTAAAATTTATAAATATGAAGCTTTTGCTATTTATACTCACTACAAAGCTTCTCAATATCAAACTTTATGTCCAGCTTCAGTTCCTTGTACCGGTTCTTATGAAGATGCAATTCAAAATTTAAACGGCTTATTTACAGCTCGTATGAAAAACGTTGTATTAATTTCTAAAGAAGCTAAGAACTATTATGATTTGAATCTTTATATTAAGGGAAACTGGTTTCAAACTTTATATAATCGTCCAATAACAGAAAATTTAAATGATTTTGTACATAACGTTACAATTTTAGATGTAAATGATAGCGGTTTAATTATTAGAAATCAGTTATATTCTAATAGTTTATTTTTAAGAGTTGACAAAGCGGGAATACCTGATAAAGATGGACACATTAAATTAAAAACTTTTTTCACAAATATTAGAGCATGTAAAGATCGTACTTATAGTTTTACTAATAATAGCTTTCAATGTAGTAATATCGTATCCGATAATTTTGATGATAGTTTTGTAAATTATGATGGAGGAGGAAAAGATAATTCTGATCTTTCAATAGGGTTTAATTTTGATAATAGTATTCAAAATTTTTACCAAAAATTTAATATTTTAAGTAATTTAAGTAATTATCCTTTATCTATCAATAACAAAGTTATTGCTTTTACTTCTAAAAATGCTCGATATGCTTATTTATTATCTTATAATAATAACATGTTTTATATTTCTAATTCGGATGGTAAAATATTTAATAATATTAATGTAGGCTGTATAAAATATGATTATAATTGTCTTTCAGAGCCTTTTGAAGATAAAAATTCGTCTGCACTCAAAGGAGTAAGAATAGCATTTACTCTAAATAATACAGCATTTAAATGGGTTAATGTTAGCTATCCTGATCTAGGAAATTATTTTACTTTAGATCAATAAAAATAAGGCAATAATTTATTGCCTTACTTTTTAAATCTCTTTGAATTCTTCATTCGATCCTGTTTCTATTAAATCTATTATACCACT
>CAYZUJ010000038.1:0-15216 GCA_964481375.1 uncultured Neisseria sp.
TTAATCAAATGTGCAAATAATGATTTATCAAATATGAATCTACAAGAGGCTAATCTACAAGGGGCTAATCTAGAAGGGGCTAATCTAGAATGGGCTAATCTACGATGGGCTCAGCTACAAAATGCTAATCTACAAGGGGCTAATCTACGAGTGGCTAGGCTACAAGGGGCTCAGCTACAAGTGGCTAATCTACAAGGAGCTAATCTACAAATGGCTAATCTAGAAGGGGCTAATCTAGAAGGGGCTAATCTACAAAGGGCTAATCTACAAAGGGCTCATCTACAAGAGGCTAATCTACAAGAGGCTAATCTACAAGAGGCTAATCTAGAATGGGCTAAGCTACAAGGGGCTAATCTAGAAGGGGCTAAGCTACAAGGGGCTAAGCTACAAGGGGCTAATCTACAAGGGGCTAATCTAGAATGGGCTAATCTACAAGGGGCTAATCTACGAATGGCTAATCTACAAGGGGCTAATCTACATAGGGCTAATCTACAAGGGGCTAATTCTGATGAAATTAGGCTAAGATATCAAATTAGATGGAATGCTATACCTGATGATATCAGAGAAACAATTACAAATAGAGACTGTTGTACTATTTCTGGGGAAGAATTTGCAGATGATACTGATGTTATAATTTTAATAAATAATACTAATCATAATGGTGAAATGCGCTGTATAGCTTTTCAATCAGAAGCATTAATCTTGTGGTTAGAAAAGAAATATACTAATCCATATACAAACCAAGAACCAGTTTTTTGGGAGCGACCGGCGTAGGATTGTGAATTAAAAATAAAAGTGCAGAACTGCACATTTTTTAGCTGGGATTCGCTACTATTATCTTAATACCTTACACTTTATTATTAGAGCATCAGATTATTTGGAATTATAATAGATGCATCGATAGCAAATATTATGGTTAAATTATGCTTTATTGTAAGGTAAATTTGAGATTTTAAGGGGTTAAAATAGTGTTTTATACTAAACATATCTTTTTTTGTACTAATAAGAAATCTAATGAAACTGGTTGTGGTTATCTAGGGGGGGAAGAGGCTTTTAGGTTTACTAAAACCTATTTAAAATCTTTAGATATGTGGGGTGAGGGAAAATTACGAGCAAGTAAATCTGGTTGTTTAGGCAGATGTGAAGATAATCCAGTATGTGTTATATATCCGGATGGAGTTTGGTATACTTATATTGATGAATCTGATTTAAAGAATATTGTTGATGAACACTTATTAAATAATAAAATAGTTGAACGTTTAAAAATATGAATTCAGAGTTAATTACAAAATTAGAAACCCAAGAACATTCGTTTATTAATCTTGGCATAAATCGTGTTGTGCAAATATTAAATGAATTAGGTAATCCACAAAATAATTATAAAGTAATTCATATAACTGGTACTAATGGCAAGGGTTCAACAGCAGCTTTTATTGAAACTGGTTTAAACCATGCAGGGTTTAAAGTGGGAAAGTTTACAAGTCCATATATTCATTTGCTTAATGAAACAATAAGAATAAATTTGCTAGAAATAGCGGATGATGAATTAGATAAGTATGGCACAGTAGTATTATCAGTAATGAAAGATAGCGGTATAGAGTTATCACCATTTGAATTACTAACAGTAATAATGTTTTATTATTTTGCCCAAAAAAAGATTGATTATTTAGTTCTAGAAGTGGGAATGGGCGGAAAAAATGATGCAACAAATGTTGTTGATTCCATATTTTCTATTATAACTAATATATCACTCGAACATACACGCTGGTTAGGTTCTACTTTATCAGAAATTGCTGAAGAAAAATCAGGAATTATTAAAAATGGCAAAACAATAATTGCTGATTATTCTAAAGAGTTATTAGAGACTGTGAAAAAAAGAACTGCTAATTATGTTAATGTAATAGAGAAATATAATCCCATTATTACATTAGATTTTAAAAATTTTAAAACTATTTTAAAGTTTACCAATGAAGAATATTTTTTAAGTTTATTTGGCAAATTTCAAGCTTATAATTTTCTTTGTGCCTACGAAGTTTTATTAGATTTAGGGATTGCTAAAGACAGCATTAAATATATGGCAGAAAATACTAAATGGGCTTATAGATTAGAGGTGATAGAAAAAGAGCCACTACTTATATTTGATGCTACACATAATGAACATGGAGCAAAACATTTATATGAAACATTACATGGTTTAGTAGATAGCAAAGATGTAGTAATTATTACTTCAATTCTAATGGACAAAAATATATCAGGAATATTTTCTTATTTTTCTAAAATAGCGGATACAGTAGTTTACACTTCAATTACCAATAATTCACGTGGTATGAATGCACAGGAATTAGCAAAAATTGGAGATGGGGTTTTTTTGCATGAAAATATTAAAGAAAACCCTATAGAGGCATTAGCATTTTCCCGAAATTTAAATAAGAAAATAATTATAGTAGCAGGTTCGCTATTTCTTTTAAATTATTATAAACCAGCTAATACAAAATAATGCAACGATAATTAAACTCATACTTAATTGTTCCCATTTACCTAATATAATTTTTAATACAGTATAACTTAAAATGCCAAATACAGCTCCAGCTGTTATAGAAAAGCATAAGGGCATCATAATAATAGTTAAAACTACAGCTATTAAATCTTCTAGGTTAGATAAATTAATTTTACGAATATTATTCATCATGATAATACCGACTAGTATTAGTATTGGTGAAGTAGCAGAATTGGGGATTAAGCTAATTATAGGGGATAGAAATAAAAACGGAATACATAAAATTGCAGTGCAAATTGCTGATAGTCCAGTTTTAGCACCAGTTTGAATAGCAGCAGAACTCTCAACAAAGATTACTCCAGGTGAAGTTCCAATTAAACCACTAACCATACCAGATATAGCATCAGTAATTAATGATTTTTTATAATATTTTTTTTTAGTTTCAATATCTTTATAGCCAATTTGTGATAATAAACCAATTGCTGTAGCTGTTGCATCAAAAAAATTAACTAGAAATAACGAAAGAATTGCCGGAATTACACTAAATCTTAAACTATCAATAAGATTAATGTGCATAAATAAACTAAAATCTGGCATAGTAAAAATAGAGTGAGGTAGTGGTTTATGATTAAAAAAAATATTTAAAATTGTAATAATAATGATAGGAATTATTAAAGAATATACTTTTTTATGAATAAATAGATATGTAGCAATCACTAAACCTAGAAAACATAATAAAATTTGACTATCAATTTTATTTATAGATAAAAGAGTATTTTGGTTTGTAATAACTAGATTAACATTTTTAATACCTATAAATATGAGGAATAAGCCAATTCCTACTGACAGAGCTATTTGTATAATAATTGGAATTGCATTAATAATTTTTTGGCGTAGGGGAGTTATTGAAAAAATAAATAATAGTAAACTTGACCAGAAAACTACACCTAAGGCAATTTCAGGTGATAAGTTATTACTAATTATTAATGTATAGCTTACAATAGCATTCATGCCCATACCAGGAGCTATAACAAAAGGTAATTTAATTATTAATCCGGCTAATGTTGTCATTATTACTATAGTCAAGATTGTTGCAGTTATTGAGGGAATAATAGGAAAAGCTTTACCTGAGGCATTAAGGACTATTGGGTTAACAATAATGATGTAAGCAATAGCTAAAAAATTTGCAATCCCACCCATTAATTCTTGAGAGAAATTGATTGGCTCTTTGCTAAAACTAATTAGTTTTTGCATTTGTTTCTTCTCCGGTACAAATTAAAGTTATAATTTGTAGTAGTTCTAGTTTTACATCACCTGTTTTTATACCTTTAAATATCATATCAACCATTGAAAGTCTATCAAATAGTTTTATTAAGGTATTATAGCTTAATCTTTTATAAGCACTTTTTAGATGATTAACAGCTTCTCCCCAAACTTTTAAGGTAGTGAAAATTTCACTTAAATTTAGCCCGTTTTTTAAAAGAGCTTTAATTTTAATTAACTTTCTTAAATCTTCAGCAATTATCCAGATTAATAGAATCTCATCCTCTGTTGATTGGTAGATATTATTAAATATCGATAGGCTATTTTATAAATTACCAGATAGATAAGTATTTGATAATTGATAGATATTATAGCGAGAATTATTTGTACTTATGCTTTGTATATCAGATAATGAGATATGTTTTTTAGAATATAAAATGGTAAGTTTAGTTAAATCTTGGATTAAATTATGCATATTTGCTATATTTTGTTGGATTAATAAATTTAGTGCATCATTTTCAATAGTTAGATTATTTTGTAGTAATTTGAAGTTTATTAAAGGAGTAATATCGGTATTAGATAAATTAAAAGTGGCTCCTTTTTCTTTTATTTTTATTAACCAGTTACTAGCCATATCTTTTTTATCTAATTTATCAGTAATAATTAAAAGAAAATTATCGCTATTTAATTTATCCAATATTTTTATTAAATTTTTTTCTTGATCGACTGTTGGTTTGGTTTTAAAAATAATTTCTGTATAGTTTTTTTCTTCAAATAGATTTTTTTCGGTAGTTTTTTGTATTATTTCTTCCCAATCATGGTCTTTATCAATATTAAATGAATTATGATTATTATATTTATTTAATTTATTTTTTATTTCATTAATTGTAAAATTAAGTAAGGGGTAATATTCTTCAGTTGAGCTTATTAAGCATACTGGAGGTATATTATTAGAGGTATTTAATAAATCATTTAGGTTTTTTATCATAATAAATTTTACCCATTGTATTTAAAGGCAATTAAACGTCTAATTAATTGATTAGTTACGTTTTGGTGGATTTTATTCCAATAGCTATCTTCTTCTAAATTATTGGCTAAAATTGTGCTGTCATTATATTGAGAAATTAATTGGTTTGATATAACAATATCATCACCAACTTGTTCATGATTTTGCCAAACTTGAGCGGTTACTTGATAAGTGAGAATATAATTTGTAACTCTTCCTGCAAGATTAAATGATTGAGGGTCTCTAGAAGTTTGCTCATTCATTAATTTAATTACTGCTTCAGCACTTTCTGCGTTATTAACAAGAGTTGCTAAAGATTGTTTGGTTATAACATTTTGTATATTACGACAAATTTTTACATTGTTACATTGTATGTAAACAGTTTTAATAGGTAGTTTATATGAGCCAGACGTACCTCTTAAATGTATGCCGCATGCTGTTAGAATTAATGTTAAAATAAAGATTAAAAATATATTAGTTTTATTCATATTAGACCTATAAATTAAGAATTTTTCCTAGTTTTAGCATTAAATATTTTTGTGCACATATTTTCTCCTCATGATTTGCAAAAAGTTTATAAGTCCCATCGCTTTGCATAATCCAAGATTCTACATTATCTTTTATATCTATGTTTAAAGCTTCATCAATTATTCTTTTTTTAATGGCTTTATCCAGTATAGGAACACAAGTCTCAATACGGCGAAAAAAGTTTCTTTTCATCCAATCTGCTGATGATAAATATACATCTTCTAGTCCAGAGTTATAAAAATAAAATATACGTTCGTGTTCTAAAAATCTGCCTACAATTGATTTTACCATAATGTTTTCCGATAAACCTTCAATATTAGGTCTAAGAGCACAAGCACCGCGTATAATAAGTATTATTTTGACACCTTTTTGTGAAGCATTATAAAGAGCCTTAATTATTTTAGGCTCTATCAAGGAGTTCATTTTAGCAATTATTTTAGCTAAATTACCATTTTGAGCATTAATTGTTTCAGCTTCAATTTTTTGTAATATCATATCATATAGAGTGTATGGTGCTTGAGAAAGGCAGTTTAAAATTCCAGCTTTTCCGCTTCCGGTAATTTTAGCAAAAATACTATTTACATCATCTGTAATCTGTTTATTTGTAGTTAAAATGCCAAAATCAGAATACATTTTAGTTGTTGTTTGATGATAATTTCCTGTTCCTAAATGTGCATAATATTTTAAGGATTCTTTGCATTTTCTTACTAAAAGCAGCATTTTTGAATGTACTTTATATCCCATAATCCCATATACAACATTAGCGCCAGCTTCTTCTAATTGATTTGCTAGTTCTACATTTATTTCTTCGCTAAAACGAGCAAATAATTCAACAGATGCAACTACTTTCTTACCTTTTTTTGCTGCCTTAATAAGATTTTGGGCTAATTCAGAATCAAGACCAGTGCGATAAACTGTCATTTTTATTTCTAATACATCAGGGTCATTAACTGCGCGTTTTGTTAATTCAACAACAGGGTCAAATGATTGGTACGGAGTATGAATTAAAATATCTTGTTTGTCCATAGCTTTAAAAATATCTGGCTCATTAATTAATTCAATTGGTAATCCAGGAGTAAATTGAGGAAATTTAAGTTCGGGTCTTACTATAATATCGTAAATTTCTCGCAAACGGGATAAATTTACAGGACCGTTTGCTAGAAATAAATCAGCTATGCTAATATTGAATTGTTTTAATAAGACATTGATAAGATTTTTATTAGGGGTTCCATCAGTAATATCCAATTCAAGCCTTGAACATTCTGCATATTTACGTTTTTTAATTTCTTGTGTGACTGCAAAGCGTATATTGTTAGGGTCAACTTTTAAATTTATATCAGCACTTCTTGTTACGCGAAAAGGGTAGCATCCACCAACATCCATGCCATGAAAAAATAATCCAATATGTTCTTTGATTATATCTTGGAGTAAAATAAAAACATCTTGGTTTTTTGCTATTTCATTTGGTATTTTTACTACTCTAGGTAATGTACGAGGAGCCTCAATAATTGCAATTTTTAAATTTTGTTCAAATGATTTATTAGTCTTTAATTCTACAGCAAAATGTAGACTTTTATTGGGTACCCGAGGAAAAAAAACAGTTGAATCAATTGCAATAGGCGTTAGCATTGGTTCTAATTCATTTAAGAAATAATTATATATCCAATCTTGCTGTTTTTTATCCCATTCATGTTTTTTTAAAATAAAAATATTATTTTTTCTTAATTCAGGAATCAATATATTATAAGCAGAATAAATCTCACTGTATAGTTTCGTAACATTATCTCTTACTAAAATCAAAGCTTCAGATGCTTTTAACCCATCAGACAATATTTTATTTGGATGGTTTTTATTTAACTTTAATAGCCTTGCAATTCTAACTTCAAATAGTTCATCACAATTTAAGCTGACAATGCAAAGATAAGAAAGTCTTTCTAATAAAGGAGTTTCTGTGTCAAATGCTTTTGCTAATACTCGACGATTAAATTGAATCAATCCAACCTCTCGATTTAGCATTATATTATCTATTTCTGACATATTATTTTAATCGATATAAAACTGATTTAAAAGGATATTTTATCATAAATAGTATTTTAAAAAAATGGGCTTTTATTTAAACAGTATATAAATGGAATAATTCTATATTATGATAAAATTAGGAGTTAATTGTAATTGAGTAGGTAGGCTATGGAATTAAATAGAAAGCAAATGTTAGTTAGGGTACTATATTCTGGAGTTAATAGGGCAGATTTATCGCAGAAAGAAGGGAAATATCCTGCTCCTGAGGGGCATAATCCTATTTTAGGTTTAGAGGTGTATGGAATTGTAGAAAAATGTGGAATAGATATTGTAGATTTTGTCGTTGGGGATAAGGTTTTTGCTTTAGTAAATGGCGGGGGTTATGATAATTTGTGTATAGTAGAAGAAGCTTTAGCAATTAAAAAACCAAAATTTTTAAATGAAGAACAGTGTGTTGCTATTCCGGAAGCATACATGACAGCTATTTTAAATCTAGTAGAAATTGGCCAATTGCAAAGTGGACAAAGCGTTTTAATTCATGCAGGGGCAAGTGGGGTTGGGTTAGCAGCTATACAGTTAGCTAAATTGCTTGGAGCTTATGTTATTGCAACCGTTAGAACTTTTGATAAAATTTCAGCATGTAAAAATGTTGGAGCGAATGAAGTTTGGCAAGGAAGTAGTTTTGTCGATAATATTAAACGGGATATTAACCTTACTTTAAATCCAGTGGGTGGAAATTATATAGAATATGACTTAAAAATATTAGGCTTAGGTGGTAAATTAATTAATATTGGATTAATGGCAGGAAATGAGAGTAATATTAATTTAAGCTTATTATTAAGAAAAAATATTCAATTAATTGGTTCTACATTAAGAAATAAATCAAATGAAGTAAAAGCAAAGTTAACAAATATAATAAAACAATTAATTTTACCAGCAATTGAAAGTGGTAAAATTACTATTGTTGTTGATAAAGTATTTAATATTGAAGATGTTGAAGCAGCACACAAATATTTAAAGAATAATCAAAATATTGGCAAAGTTTTATTAAAGCATTAAGGATAAAATTATGTATATGAATCTTTTAGGGATTTTTTTATTATTTATGTTCTTGGGGGTGTTTTTTCCACCATTTTTTGGTGGTTGCTTTTTTTTAATAGCTTTTTTTATTTTTCTGACAATTATAGTTATTTTCTTCAGTCTTAATTTTTTTTGGTTTTTATTAATTGGGCTTGGGATATATGGTTATATGTATTTAGTAAAATATAATAAATGGAAAAAATTACCAGATTTGCAGCAGTATATGACAAAGAATCCGGAATGTAAGCTAGACGGTGGAGTATGTTGTAATCATTGTCAATCAACACAAACTAGCCAACAAGGATTATTTAGCCAAAATAGTAAATTACGTTTTTATACTTGCAAACAATGCGGTAGTACATTATTTCGTTTTAAAGTATTATAAGGGGTTATTATGCGTCAATTAATATTGGATACGGAAACTACAGGTTTGTATCCAGAGAAAGGTCATCGTATTATTGAATTTGCTGCTTTAGAAATGATAGATCGTAAATTAACAGGAAATTATTTGCAGCTATATATTAATCCTGAACGAGAAATAGACGCAGATGCTACAAAAATCCATGGTATAAAAAATGAAGACGTTATAGATAAGCCGGTTTTTAGAGAATTGGTGGAGCAGATTATTGAATATATTAAAGATGCAGAATTAATAATTCATAATGCAAAATTTGATTTAAGTTTTATGGATTATCAATTTAAATTGCATAACTATCAGTCCACCCAAAATTATGTTAAAAACGTAATTGATACTCTAAATATGGCTAGACAAAAATTTCCTGGAGGAAAAAATAGTTTAGACGCACTTTGTGATAAATTTAATATTGATAGAAGTAAGCGAGATTATCATGGAGCATTGATAGATTGTGCACTATTGGCAGATGTCTATTTAGCTTTAACTAGGGAGCAAATTAGCCTATTGGCGGATGAACAAAATAATATAAGTAATTCTATTGATTTTAAACAAATTGACACAAGTAAATTAAATCTTAAAATTATTGAACCTAATTCGGAGGAATTAGCTTTACATAATGAATATTTAAAGGTTTTAGATAAAGAATCACATGGTAAAAGTTTGTGGTTAAAAAAATCTGAAAATTCTTAATATGGCTGATAAATTTATTGTATTAATACCTTGTGCTGGTTCTAGTGTGCGTTTTGGAGGAGATATACCAAAACAATATGTAACTATTGCGGGAAAAACAATATTAGAACATACCTTAAATGTATTTATTTCTTTAGAGCAAATTCATTCTATTATACTTGTTGCATCTATTAACGATTCATATATTAATTCATATAAAAATTTATCAGATAAAATTAGCATAAAAAAAGTTGGCGGAAAAACTCGTGCAGAAACAGTTTTAAATGGATTAAATTCATTAAATTGTAGTTATAATGATTGGATTTTAGTACATGATGCAGCAAGATGCTGTATTAAAAGTGAAATAATAAAAAAAATGATTGATGAGTTAGTAGTTGATGAGGTTGGTGGGATTTTAGCTGTAGGAGCAACTGATACTATCAAAAAAGTAGATAAAGGGATTATTACAGGCACATTAAAGAGAGAAAATATTTATTTAGCGCAGACTCCGCAAATGTTTCGTTACGGGATATTGAAAAAATCTCTAAATAATAAAGATTTAACTAACTTTACAGATGAAGCGAGTGCAGTTGAGCAATTAGGGTATTTGGTAAAAATTGTACAATCAGATATAGCAAATATTAAAGTAACATATAAAGTAGATTTACTATTTGCCGAAATGTTATTATCTAGTAACCACTAGGGAAATTTTTATGAAATTTATTAAAATATCTTCTAAAGATAATTTATTAATTAAAAAAGTAGTAAAGCTAGCTTCTGACGTTAAATTAAGGAATAAAGAAAAATTAGCACTTATTTTTGGGAAACATTTAATAGAAGAGGCAATAAAATATAATCGGTTGCAAGTTTTATTAATGGATATATCCAGTAAAGAGCAATACAATGATTTACTGCAAATCGTGCAATTGGAAAAGGTATATTTATTACCCACTAAACTAATAAATAAAATAAATTTATTAGATAGTACAACTAATATAGTTGGTTTAATTAATATTGAAAATTTAGATGTGAATGAAGGCTTATATGAAGAAGATTGCCTTATTTTAGAAAATATTCAAGATCCTGGTAATTTAGGAACTATTTTGCGTAGTTGTGTATCAACTGGGATAAAGAATATAATTTTATCAAAAGATTGTGTGGATATATATAACCCTAAAGTTTTGCGAGGTTCACAAGGTATTCAATTAGGGCTAAATGTATATAGGGATGTTGATCTTATAGACTTTGTAAATAAATATAATAAGCAATTAATAATAACTACGCCTTATACTATTAAAAGTATTTATGCCTTTAATTTTACTAACCCTACGGCATTTATTTTTGGGAATGAGGGAGTAGGTGTAACTAAAGCATTAAGTCAGATAGTGGATAGTCATGCTAAAATTCCAATGGTAGAAGGGGTTGAATCTATAAATGTTGCAATGGCAGTAACTGTTTGCTTATTTGAAATGTATAGGCAAAGAATAAAATAATAATGGTATATTATAAAGTTTAAAAATGTATTTTCTAAAAAAAATTATTTTTACTCCTATTTTAAAGGTGCTTTCATGGCTACCTATATCAATACTAAGAAATATTGGTGAAATAATTGGAGTATTAGCTTTCAAGTTTTCTAAAAAGGGTGTAGATAGATTAAAAAATAATTTAATTACTACAGGCATGTGTAGTGAGAAAGATGTTGAATTAATGGCTAAAAAAACAGCTATTGAACTAGGTAAAACTTTAGTAGAAACTGTATGTATTGCGTGGCATCGTTCGCGAGAATATAATGCAGGCTTTTTTAAGAAGGCTATAAATTTTGAAATTGTAAAGTCTGCGTATGATGAAAATAAGCCCATTATATTTTTAACACCGCATATCGGTAATTTTGAAATAGCTGTTAAATATACTGCTAATAAAATAAATCGCAATTTTACAATTTTATATAAACCAAGTAAGGATAGATGGTTTAATGAAATGATGTTAGATGGCAGAACTGAAGATAATATAATCCCGGTTCCTATATCTAGACATGGAGTATTAAGTTTAGTTAAAAGTTTAAAAAATAATGAAATTATTGGAATTTTGCCAGATAATGTTGCCAGTATGGGCGATGGTGTTTGGGTTAAATTTTTTGGTAAAAAAGTTTTTGCAACTACTTTAGCGGCTAAGATGATGGCTTATAATGATGCTAAGACATTTTTAGTTGCTTCTTATAGAGTAAAAGATGGATTTGAAATTGAGTATATTCCATTTTCTGTGGCTTCGAAAGATGTTCAAGTGATTATGCAGAATATGTATAATGAATTTGAGAAAATGATATTAAAAGCACCTACACAGTATTTTTGGGTTTATAATAGATTTCGTATACCAAAGCATGCTAGTTTAGATACAATACAAAAATAGTTTATAAAAGGTTATTAAGTATTTTGAAAAAGTTTTTAGCTAATTTGGCTTTATTTATCCTAAGAGTTTTTAATTGGTTACCAGTTAAAGTAACAAGATTTATTGGATCATTATTAGGGACACTAGCATATCATATAGTTAGAGAACGGCGTAACGTTGGCTTAGTTAATTTAACTTTATGTTTTCCTGATATGTCGCTTAAAGAAAAAAAGAAAATTATTAAAGAGCATTTTAAGTATCTAGTATGTGCAGTGCTTGAATATGGTTTTGTATTTTTTGCCAGTAGAAAAGATATTCTTAAATATATTAAGCTTAAAAATTTAAAATATATAACAGATTTTTATCAGAAAAAACCAATAATTTTATTATGTCCGCACTTTGTAGGATTAGACTTGGGGGCAATTCGCTTAACTCTAGAAGTAATAGGTTTTAGCATGTATTCTCGGCAAAGAAATAATTATATTAATGAAAAACTAAAAGACGCTAGGTTAAGGTTTATAAAAGATAAGGGTGGGGAAGTTTTTGCACAACAAGAGGGATTTAGACCAATTATAAAAAAAATGAGGCAGACAAAAGGTTTATTTTACTATCTTCCAGATCAGGATTTAGGAGCTCAGCATTCAGTTTATGTGCCATTTTTTGCACATAAAACAACGGCAACGGTTAGTGCATTACCAAAAATAGTGGAAATGACAGATGCAGTTGTTGTGCCTAGTTATGTTTATTTTAAAAATGGTCATTATGTGATGGAATTTTTTCCTGCATGGAATAATTACCCAAGTGGAAATGTTGAAGAAGATATAAGAAAAATGAATATATTTATTGAAGATTCTATTAGGAAATCTATGCCCCAGTATTTTTGGTTACATAAAAGGTTTAAATCACAGCCTGATGGTAGGCATAAATTATATAAAAACTGTTAAATGAAAGAGAAAATTATGTTATATATAGCACATGAATCAGCTTTTATTGATGAAGGAGCTAAAATAGGAGCTGGGACACATATATGGCATTTTAGCCATGTATGTGGCAAAGCTGAAATTGGTAATGGATGCACATTGGGTCAAAATGTTTTTATAAGTAATGATGTTAAAATTGGTAATAATGTAAAGATCCAAAATAACGTGTCTATTTATGATGCAATAACTATTGAGGATGATGTATTTTGTGGGCCATCTATGGTATTTACTAATGTTTATAATCCACGTAGTCATATTGTGAGGAAGCATGAATATAGAAAGACAATAGTGAAAAAGGGAGCAACTATTGGTGCAAATGCAACGATAATTTGTGGTATTATTATTAATCAATATTCTTTTATTGCTGCAGGTAGTGTAATTAAAAAAGATGTAAAACCTTATGCAATGATGGCCGGAGTTCCTGCTAAACAAATAGGCTGGGTATGTGAGTGTGGAGTTGCTATTAAGTTTTTGGATAATAAAGCTAAATGTGAGGCTTGTAGTTTGGAATATATTCTTGATAATGAAAACTGTTCGCGTTTATAAGATAGCAGTATAATGGAAGACAGAAGCGTAGGCTACTTAATAACAAATACTAAATTAGATAATTTAGAAACTAAATTATTATTAAGAGATGTGTTAGATTTTACTCAGGCAGAATTAATTATTAACAATGAGTATATTTTAAATGATAGCCAATATAATGAATTTTTGCAGTTATTAGCAAAAAGGCAAAATGGTATGCCAATTAGTTATTTATTGGGTTATAAGGAATTTTATTCAAGGAATTTTAAAGTTAGCCAAGATACTTTGATTCCTAGACCCGAAACAGAATTATTAGTTGAAACTGCATTAAGATTGAGTAAAGCAAATGATCACATTTTGGATTTAGGTACTGGTTGTGGATGTATTGCAATTACATGTAAGTTACAGGATCATGGATTGAATGTTGTTGCAGTAGATAATTCACTAGAAGCTTTATCTATAGCCAAATATAATGCTACAAAATTAAAAGCTAATGTTAAATTTGTATATAGCAATTGGTACACTAGTATAAATGATAAATTTAATATAATCATCAGTAATCCACCTTATATAGCTAATAATGATGAGCATTTAAAAAATTTAAGTTATGAACCTATGGTTGCATTAACAGATTTTAAAAATGGCTTAGAACATATCAAAAAGATTATTGCTGGCGGAGTAGAGCATTTATACAATGGAGGATTTTTAATATTAGAGCATGGCTTTAATCAAGCGTTAGAAGTAAAAGAAATATTTGAAAAAAATAATTATTCTGAAATTACAACTTTAAAAGATTATGCTGCATTGGATCGAATAACTTATGCAGTATATAAGTAAATTAAATTAAAGGGGATTAGGTATGCAATGTCCAATGAAGATTTGTCAAAGCTATTTTATGAAATATAATTTAGCAATTATAACGTTATTATTAATTGTATTTATTTGGGTATTCCAATTAAATCAAGTATGGTTTTATAAAATTAATAGCATGCATTTAGTTTTACCTATGCAAATATGGGAAATATTAAATTTCATTTCTTATACAAAATTTGCAATACTACCTATAATATTGCTTATATCAACTTTTTTCTTTTGTAAAAATAAATTGATAAATATTATTTTATTAATAGCAATTTTTTATGCTTTTTTTTATGGATTAAAAATTTTAATTGCTGAACCAAGACCTTATATTGTTTTGCCATCAGATAGTTTTTTTTGGTTAAATCAATTTGAAGATTCTAGTAAAAGTGCTTATAAATCATTTCCCTCAGGGCATACAGGCAATGCAGCAATTTTTGTTTTTTCTTTAATTCAGTTATTTTTTTCAAAAGCACCACTTATAAAAATTTTATTATTTGTTTTTTTAATTTTTGTAGGGTTATCAAGAATTTGTACGGGCTGGCATTGGCCAACTGATGTGTTAGCAAGTGGTTTAATTGGTTATATTTTAGTTAAGATTTGTTTAAGTTTAGAGTTAAATAAATTAAAAAATGGCTTATAAATTTATGCAGCAAAAATCATATTATTCATTTTACAAAATATTAATAACTATTACTATTTTAGTAAATTGTATTGGGCTTTTTATTCCAATACTAAGAAATGATGATGCAGTTCTTTATGCTAATATTGCTAAACATATTGTTTTATCCAATGATTGGGTCAATCTAATTTATAATAAATTAGATTGGCTAGATAAACCGCATTTTCCATTTTGGATTACAGCACTATTTTTTAAAATTTTTGGTATTTCTTCATTTTCTTATGTTCTATCTGGCTTCATTTTCCATTTATTATGTGCTTATTATACTTATTTATTAGGGTGTTATTTATATAACAAAGAAGTAGGAAT
>CAYZUJ010000039.1:0-15177 GCA_964481375.1 uncultured Neisseria sp.
TAGGTAACACTTTATACCGGAAACATAGGTTACACTTTGGTATTTATAGGAGATGATAAATGCCGTGGTAGGGCGTGTAGGATTCGAACCAACGACCAACGGATTAAGAGTCCGCTGCTCTACCAACTGAGCTAACACCCCACTATTGAGAAACATATTTTATCATTACTATCTTTTAGGTGGGTAAAATTGTATTAATTTTTTATCATCTACTAAATCAAGTATTACTTTATCTTTCCAAGCATGTGCATAAAAAATTTCTAAAGTTAAAGGATTTTTTCCATTTTTAGTTATTTTGGCAAACTTATTAGCTAAATCTCTATAATTTGCTTTTGAAAGATGATTTTTATTAATAATTGCTCCACAACCAATTAATCTTATATCTCCTAAAAGCTGCTCAAAATTATCATACTCTAAAGTAATATAATCAATATCGGTAACTGGGTCAGAAAATCTCAATTTAACTAAAATATCACCTATTAAATGCATATCAGGAAAATTATAAGTATTTAATCCAACTTCTCGTAATTGTTGCAAACTATCAACTCCAAGTCCTGCAACTAAAAATGTACCACCAACTTTTAATACTCTTCTAACTTCCTTAAAAAAGCCCTCAATATCATTAATATAAGGTAGTACTAAATTAGACCATACCAAATTTACAGATTGCGATAAAATCGGTAAACTTAAACCATCAGCACATATTTGATAACTTTTTTTGTTAAATAGCTTTTTAAATAAATTTTGTTTTTGTCGATATAACTTTAGCATATTTACTGCTATATCAACTTCATACAAGATAGCCTTACTGTATTTTTTTAATAATCCATTTGAATCTATGCCAAGACCATAACCAATATCTAAAATCACATCTGGCTGTAATTTGATATAATCAAGCCTATTTATCATTCTATTTGCTATCTCTTGATAAATAAAATCAATTTGGGCAATTTTTTTTGCATTTTTATTTAACTTGTTTTCAATAATTAAATGATTCAACATTCTTTATTTAACTTTCTTAATTTATATAAGATACAATATACCTTACAACAAACATTTTCTTTATTCCATTATTGTAAGCTGTGTGGAATACCCAATTATAATTTAATTTGCAATATTTGCTTTTCTGAATTAGAATTAATTGATATAAACTCATGTAAACAATGTAAACAAACAATTAACCTATCTCATAATTCAATAGATAAAAAATGTCTTAAATGTATTAATAATTTTACTAATTTTGATAATCTTTATTGCAAATTTAAATATAGTGATCCTTTAAATAGGATCCTTCACCAATTTAAATATTCAAAGAAAATACAATACCATAAACTTTTAGCTAAATTATTTTATATTAGTACTACAAATGCTCCTAATCCTGACCTCATTATTCCTATGCCCCTACATAAATCTAAATTAAAATCACGCGGATTTAATCAAGCAGAAAAATTATTATTTTTTCATAGAGTTTTCGCCCATAAAAATATTATAAATAGCCGTATAACAACTAGAATAAAAGCAACTGAAAGCCAATCTCTTTTAAATAGAAATCATCGACAAAATAATATTACTAACGCTTTTAAAATACATAAAAATATAAAAAATTTACATATCGTGATTGTAGATGATATAGTAACAACAGGTTCTACTTGCAATGAGCTTGCCAAAGAATTAAAAAATAAAGGTGCTAAACAAGTAGATATATGGTGCTTAATGAGAGCATGAAAAAAATTAGTTATTTTTTCCAATAAAAAATGGGTCTTAAAAGACCCATTAAATATTGAACAATAAGTTTAGAATTAATACATTCCATCCATACCCATACCGCCCATGCCTCCCATACCACCACCGGCTGGCATTGCTGGAGCTTCTTCTTTTGGCAACTCAGCAATCATACAGTCAGTAGTTAACATTAGGCTAGCAATTGAAGCTGCATTTTGTAATGCTGCTCTAGTAACTTTAGCTGGATCTAAAACACCCATTTCAATTAAGTTACCAAATTCAGCCGTACTAGCATTATAACCAAATGCTCCGCTACCTTCTAGTACTTTATTAATTACTACGCTAGGTTCATCTCCACAATTTGCTACAATTTGGCGGAAAGGAAACTCAATAGCCTTCATTACAATTTTAATACCAGCATCTTGGTCAGTATTATCACCTTTTAAATTTGCTATCGCAGCACGAGCACGCAATAATGCTACTCCACCTCCTGCTACAATTCCTTCTTCAACAGCCGCACGCGTTGCATGCAGGGCATCCTCTACTCGAGCTTTTTTCTCTTTCATTTCAACTTCTGTAGCAGCACCAACTTTAATAACAGCAACACCACCAGCTAGTTTTGCAACTCTTTCTTGTAATTTTTCACGATCATAGTCTGATGTGGAATCAGCAACCTGCTTACGTATCTGTTCAACACGACTTGTAATCATTTCTGCTTTACCCGCACCATCAATAATAGTAGTATTTTCTTTTCCTACTTCAACGCGTTTTGCTTGACCTAGTAAAGTTAAATCTGCTTTCTCTAAAGATAAGCCAACTTCTTCAGCAATAACCGTTCCACCTGTTAAAATAGCAATATCTTCTAACATTGCTTTACGACGATCGCCAAAACCAGGAGCTTTAACTGCAATAGCTTTTAAAATTCCACGAAGATTATTTACTACTAAAGTAGCTAATGCTTCGCCCTCTACATCTTCAGCAATTATTAATAATGGACGTCCAGCTTTTGCAATTTGCTCCAATATTGATAATAAATCACGAATATTAGAAATTTTCTTATCAAATAAAAGAATATATGGATTATCTAATATTGCTAATTGCTTATCTGCATTATTAATAAAATATGGCGATAAATATCCACGATCAAACTGCATTCCTTCAACTACAGCCAGTTCGTTATCTAAACCACTACCATCCTCAACAGTTATAACACCTTCTTTACCAACTTTTTCCATAGCTGTAGCAATAATTTCACCAATTGAAGTATCGCTATTTGCTGAAATAGAACCAACTTGTGCAATTTCTTTAGTAGTAGCACATGGTTTTGATATTTTTTTCAGTTCACTAATTAAACCTTCTACCGCTTTATCAATACCACGCTTTAAATCCATAGGATTCATTCCAGCAACAACGAACTTATTACCTTCTCTAACAATAGCTTGTGCAAGAACAGTTGCAGTAGTAGTTCCATCTCCTGCTATATCAGCAGTTTTTGAAGCAACTTCTTTAACCATCTGTGCACCCATATTTTCAAATTTATCTTTTAATTCTACTTCTTTAGCTACTGTTACACCATCTTTAGTAATAAGAGGTGAACCAAAAGAGCGCTCCAATACAACATTGCGCCCCTTTGGCCCTAAGGTTACTTTCACCGCATCGGCTAAAATATCAACTCCACGTGCCATTTTGTCACGAGCATTCGCTCCAAATTTTAATTCTTTAGCTGCCATCTAAATTTAACTCCTAAAATTGAAATATTATATATATAATTAATATATATTAAATTATAATTAATGAGAAATAATACCAAAAATATCATCTTCCCGCATAACTAAAAGTTCTTTTCCATCAAGTTTAACCACTTGACCAGAATATTTAGCAAAAATAACTTTGTCACCAACTTTAACATTCATAGCAATTACAGATCCATTATCTGATACTTTACCGCTGCCAATAGCAACAACAATGCCTGTATCTGGTTTTTCTGCAGCGCTTCCTGGTAATACAATACCTGAAGCAGTTTTTTCTTCAGCTTCAACGCGCTCTATAACTACGCGATCATGCAAAGGCTTAATTGACGCCATCGATTTATCTCCTTAAAAAATTTACATAAACTTAAAATGTACTAAGATTTATAATATATCTTAGTACGTAATATAGCGTCAGCTAAAACTATTTCAAGTAGTCAATTTCATTTTTTTCAAATAATTATAATTTTTTAAATCTTATTTAAAAAGGTTTAAATAAAAAATTTAAATATTTATTACTCAGTTTTTGTTGATATTTTATAAATGTAACAAAATAATATTAAAGTAACTACAACTGATAATATTTGAGAAAATCCAATAAAATTATCACCAACTATTTTTAATGCATCACTACTTTGTTTTATCACAAAAGGAATCGCTAAAATTAATCCCATCAATGATTCACCTGCAACTAAACCACAAATTAGTAAACTACTTTTACTATGAAGTTTATTTGCCATTTCTTCACCGTGTGTTTTTCTAATTTTAGCTTGTTTACAATCTACTATTGTCCTTAATAACCCTCCAACAAATAAAATTACAACTAAATCTGGGGGCAAATACAAACCAATACCAATTGAGAGCATAGGACATCTAAATTTACCCATACTTTTACCAATAAGATCTAATATCAAAGCAAAAAAACCTATGCCTATACCATAAGCAATTAAACCCCAATCTTGTGAACTATTAATAATATTTTTGGCAAGCATTGATACTGCTGCTGCTTGTGGTGCACTTAAAGTATTATTAGGGTCAATCCCTGCATGAGGCACCACTCCTGCAATACCGTAGGCATTAAAAATAAGATTTATAAAAAAAGGCACAACCAATACGGAAACAGTAATACCAATAAATAAAGCTATTTGTTGCCTATACGGTGTTGAGCCTACAATCTGTCCAGATTGGTAATCTTGGATATTGCTATTAGTGATGCTTGAGGTAAAGCCAATAAATGCCACCAATAAAACTATCGTAATAAATAAACGAGTCGTTGCCTCAGGAGTATGGCTGTGAGTTAAAAAATTCAAAACAATACTTATTGCAATTACAGCAATAAATAATAAACCGGAAATCGGAGAATTAGTTGACCCAATAAGCCCTGCAAAATATCCAGCTACTGCCGAAACAATAAAACCAACAATAAGCACCATAAGCATAATAGCTATTGATAAAGTTAAATTAATACTCAAACTACATACTGTTAAACAATTTAATTGATTATATATTAATATAACTATAGGAATTGAAGCAATAATAAGAACAACAAATAGTTTTTTAATATTTAAATCTAAATCCTTATAATCTATATGTGTTATATTTTTTAAAGCATTTAAAGATTCCTTTACCCCTTTAATAATAGGATTAATTAACATAGTTATAGTTGCAATACCAGCAAAAATCATTACACCAATACCTATTGGACGAATATAGTTTTTCCAAGTATAGAATGCACTACCTACTATATCAGCACTATCTTTAATTCCATGAATTGAGGTAAATATAGGTAAAAAGACAGCCCAAGCAACTATTGTTGCTAAAAAGCTAACGAATGTTGGATTAAATCCGATTAAATATCCAGCACCAAGCATTGCTGGCGAAAAGCTAATAGCCGCTCCAAAAAGATTATTACCAATTTTAAATATTTTATTATAAGCACTAGCAAAAACTTGCAGTCCCGTTTGAAAAAAACTCAATGATGCTGACAATATAGAACCTATTACAAGCATTTTTAAACCAGCTTTATCAGAAGTTGCCGTAGTTGTTAATAAAACTTGCCCTATAGCCTGACCTTCTGGAAAAGCTAATGTCTTATCTGCCAATAAAACTTTTCGTAATATTATTGAAAATATAACTCCAATTAAACCGCCTGACAAACCTACTATAACAATACTCCAGTAATCAAACTGTTTCCATATACCTAAAATTAGTAATGCAGGAAATACAAAAATAACTACTGTGGCTGCAGCTTCCCCTGTTGATGCTATAGTTTGTGAAATACAATTTTCTAAAATACTATATTTTTTAAACAATCTTAAAAATCCCATTGCCACAATAGCTGATGGAATTGATGCACTAACTGTTTGTCCAATTTTTAATCCTAGATAAACGTTGGCTCCACAAAAGACAAGCGATAAAACTAATCCAATTACCAGTGCTTTTATAGTCAGCTCAAGCTGTTTTGGCTGCATCTTTTTATCCTTAATAAAAATTTTAAATTACATTTAGCAAAATAATTAATCTGAATTATTTTTATAAATTTAATTATCTATTTTGCAAAGTTGATTATTGTCGCTGATTCTTTTTGTACTTGTCAATAACATTTTTATCAATTTTTAAAATCTTATTTGAAATCATTGTAAATGGATTAACTGTTAAAATGTAAATATAAAATAAATTTTTGATAAATTTGCATAATCTTCTAATTTACTTGATATAATCTTAGGTTTTAATTTTATACAAAATATACTTTTTAAAAGAAATTTTTATATGCAAATTACGCTAATTTATGGAAAAATACCTCTATCAAATTTTAAATTAAAATCACTTGAAGATACTCTTTTACTAAATACCACAAATGCTAACAACTATATAGTAGCCAAAGAAATATATTTTATTCTCCATGATAAAAAATTATCTAATAGCACTTTAATAAAATTATATCAACTTCTTAATGGAAATTATAATACATCTAAAATAATACTTAATAACTCCAATGTAATTATCGCCCCTAGAATTGGTACTATTTCACCTTGGTCATCTAAAGCTACAGAAATTGCAAAAAGATGTGGAATAGATGATATAAACCGAATAGAAAAAGGAGTTTATTATCAATCGACAATCTCATTAAATCCAGTATTAAATATGATTCATGATAAGATGGTAGAATCTATAATAAATAGCCCCAAAATATTAAATTCGTTTTTTAATCAGCATACCCTTTCTAAAAATCGTACATTTTTAGAAATCGACATATTAAATCAAGGAAAATCTGCATTAAATACAGCTAATATAAATTTGGGTTTAGCATTAGCCCCCAATGAAATTGATTATTTGTATGACAATTACAAAAAAATTAACCGCAATGTAACAGACGTTGAACTTATGATGTTTGCCCAAGTAAATAGCGAACATTGCCGCCATAAAATTTTTAATGGCCAATTTTTTATAAATAGTGAAAAACAAGAAAAAACATTATTTCAAATGATAAAAGATACCTTTAATCATGCTCCTAAAAATATATTAGTGGCATATAATGATAATTCTTCAGTGATTTATGGAAATGAAATTAAAAGTTTTTTTTCTAACCCTATTACAAATGAGTATACTTTTAATCCTAAAAAAATGCATATTCTTATGAAAGTAGAAACGCACAATCATCCAACTGCAATTTCTCCTTTTGCCGGAAGTGCAACCGGTAGTGGTGGCGAAATACGTGATGAAGGAGCTACTGGAAGAGGAGCTACTCCCAAAGCAGGATTAACTGGTTTTAGTGTTTCTTATATTTCATTATTTAATAATTATAAATCTATTGGTAAACCAGAACATATAAAATCAGCAAAAGATATTATGCTAGAAGGACCACTTGGTGGAGCTAGTTTTAATAATGAATTTGGTCGCCCTAATCTATGTGGATATTTTCGTAGCTTTGAACAAATTGTAAATAATACTTATTATGGATATCATAAACCCATAATGATTGCTGGTGGATATGGAAATATTGAAGATTCGCAAGTTAATAAACAACAGCTTAATGATGGTGCTTTAATAATTCAAATCGGTGGGCCTGGTTTTTTAATTGGTCTAGGGGGTGGAGCTGCTTCATCCATGGCAGGCGGACAGAATAATATTGAATTAGATTTTAACTCAGTTCAAAGATCAAATCCTGAAATGGAACGCAGAGCCCAAGAAGTTATTGATAGTTGCTATAAACTTGGTAAATATAATCCAATTTTATCAATTCATGATGTAGGAGCTGGTGGTTTATCAAATGCTGTTCCAGAATTAGTACATAGTTCAGGCATGGGTGGATTCTTTGAATTACGTAATGTTCCTATTCAGGATACAGAAATGTCACCATTAGAAATTTGGTGCAACGAATCTCAGGAGCGTTATGTATTAGCAATTATGCCTGATAACTTAGCAATTTTTACTGAAATTTGTCAACGAGAAAATTGCCCTTTTGCTGTTATAGGTCATGCCACTAAAAATAAACAATTAATCTTATCTGATAATAAATATCAAAATAAGCCTATTGATATTGATATTGACATATTACTTAGCAAACTTCCTAAAGTTTCTATTTATAGTGAATTAGCCGATATAAATCCTAATGAAGACTGTAACTTAAAAAGCATAAGCATACTTGAAGCTCTCTACAAAGTAATTGCCCACCCCACTGTTGCGAGCAAATCATTTTTAATTACAATCGGTGACAGAAGTGTTGGTGGAAAAACAGTTCGTGATCAAATGGTTGGTAAATGGCAAATTCCCGTTGCAAATTCAGCAATAACTATTTTTGATTTTGAAGAAGAATGTGGTGAGACTATGGCACTAGGTGAAAGAAGCCCTATTGCTACTCTTAATCCCGTAGCTTCTGGTAGGATGGCTATTGCCGAAGCTTTAACAAATATTGCTAGTGCTTATATAGAAAATATTAACGATGTAAAATTATCAGCTAATTGGATGGCTAGCTGTGGCAGCAAAAATCAAGACGCTCTATTGTTTGAAACTGTGGCAGCAGTTAGTTCAATATGTAAAGAATTAAATATTGCTATACCTGTTGGTAAAGATTCATTATCAATGAAAATGCACTGGAGTGCAAATAATAAAATTAATGAAGTAATTTCTCCAATATCAGTAATTATTTCTGCTTTTGCTCCTATCCCTAGTGTACTTAAACATAAAACTCCTGAATTAATTAATAATATAGACTCTTCAATCATCTTACTTACATTAAATAATAAAACGCGAATGGGTGCTAGCATTTTGCAAGAATGTTATAATAAAATTACAGGACATACCCCTGATATAGATGATGCTCAATCCCTTAATAACTTATTCAATTTATTAATGGAATGTCACAAACAAGAATTAATTTCTGCTTATCATGATAAATCTGATGGCGGCTTAATTACTACAATTTGCGAAATGATTTTTGCTAGCCGTATCGGCATTAAATTAGACTTGAATATTAGTGATAATAAAGTTATTGAATTTTTATTTAATGAAGAAATTGGCGTTATTTTGCAAATTACTAATAATAATTTAAATAAATTTAGAAAGTTAACAGAAAATTATAATCTATGCCATAACATCATTGGTTCTATCATTAATATAGATAATTTACAAATATATAACAATCAGAAATTACTAATTAATGAATCAAGAATTAAATTGCAAGAAGCATGGTCTAATGTAAGTTTTACAATGCAGAAACTACGAGATAACCCAGAATGTGCTTTTAGTGAATATAAAACTATTAATACCAAAAATAGCGGATTATTTTCTAAATTAAGTTTTGATATTAAAAATCTAGAAGTACCAAATTTAAATTTGGCAAAACCAAAAATTGCCATATTAAGAGAACAAGGCATAAATAGTCATAATGAAATGGCTATTAGTTTTACTAAAGCTGGATTTAATGCTATTGATGTTCATATTAATGATATTTTAAATAAAAAAATTAGTCTTTCAGATTTTTCTGGTATCGCCGCTTGTGGTGGATTTAGTTATGGTGATGTTTTTGGTTCTGGATTTGGTTTTGCCAAAACTATTTTATTTAATGATTATTTAAAAGATGAGTTTAGTCAGTTTTTTAATAGAAATGATACTTTTGCCTTAGGTGTTTGTAACGGTTGCCAAATGATGGCTCACTTAAGAGAAATTATTCCAGGGGCTACACATTTTCCTAAATTTACACGTAATTTATCTGAACAATTTGAAGCTCGGTTAGTTATGGTAGAAATTACTCCATCACCTTCTATTTTATTTGAAAATATGCAGGGTTCTCAACTACCTATAGTAGTCTCTCATGGAGAAGGATTTGCTCAATTTGCAGAAAATGAATCATTAAATCTAGCAAAAATAGCTATGCAATTTATTGATAACTTTGGCAATATAACTACTGAATATCCATATAACCCTAATGGTTCACCTGCTGGAATTACCGCCGTTACAAATAATGATGGCCGTTTTACAATTATGATGCCTCATCCTGAACGAGTATTAAGAACTATGCAAATGTCGTGGCATGATAAAAATTGGGGCAAAATGAGCCCTTGGTTTAAAATATTTCTTAATGCCCGTAAATTTGTAGGATAATCTTATCTTATGAAAGAAAAAAACCATAGACCTAAGCCATGGTTTTCTATTCCTTTTAATAATAATAAAAATAATCATGTTATTATTATCGGCGGTGGTATTAGTGGGGCCACTACTGCCTATAGCCTTGCTAGTCGTGGCTATAATGTTACCATTTATGAAAAAAATTTAGCATTAGCAATGGGTGCTAGCGGAAATTATCAAGGTATTTTATATGGTAATTTCTATGGCAATTTTACTCCTATAATTGAATTAAGTTTAGCCGGCTTTAAATATAGCCATAATTTAATAAAAAATACCTTAACTAAAAGCGAATACCAAATTTGTGGGCTTATTCAATTAGCTAATAATATTGAACAAATTAAGCAACAACAACAACTTTTAAATGCTACCCATCTACCAAATAATTTTTGTTATTCCATAGATATAGATAAAATCCAAAAATATTCTACTCTTAAAATTAATTGCCAAACAGGGTTACATTTTCCTGATGCATTATGGATTAGCCCACCAGCTCTTGTAAAAAAATTATGTAAACATAAAAATATTAAAATAATTTGCAATAACTTTATTGATAATATTAAACTAAATCATAATAATATTTGGGAAATATACTCTAATCATATTTTAATAAATCAAGCTCCTAACATTGTTTTATGTAATGCCCATGAGTTACAACAATTTTCATATACTAAAAGTATTTTGTTAAGAAAAATTCGCGGACAACTAAGCCTTATAAAAAGCCATATTCCATTAGAAACAATTCTTTGTTATGGTGGCTATGTAACTCCTAATTTTAATGAATTTTTTACTATTGGTGCAACTTTTAAATTTAATGATACTTCATTAGCTATAAAAGAAATAGAACATATGGAAAATATTAATAATATAGTAAAAATATTTCCTCAATTTAAAAATATAATTAAAGATGTTGAAATAATAGGACAAGCAGGAATACGAGCAAGTACCTCTGATTACCTACCTCTAGTAGGCCCTCTTGCAAAACAAAATGAGTTTTTTACTCTTTATAAAAATCTTGAAAAAGATTCTAACTACTGGATAGAGGATGACTGCCCATATTTACCTGGCCTCTATATAAATGCTGCTCATGGCTCAAAAGGAATACTTACAGCTCCCATTAGCGGAGAAATAATAGCTCAATATATTAATAATGAACCTCATACAATTACTAATAAACTACTTCAAGCAATTCACCCCAATAGATTTTGGGTTAAAGAAATTATTAAAAAATCCAAGAAATAATGATTGAAGTAAATGTTGATTTTGTGCATCACATAACGCATAATAATTATTAATTAATTTATCTTTATATCTCCTTTCAAATTGATTTTTACAAATGGAATGTTCCAATTAATATGGATTAAGGGACTTGCTTCTAGTTAATATAAGTAACTTGGTTGATAAAAAAGGAATCTATAAATAGATTCCTTTTCCAAACATTGAAATTAAGATTTTTATTCTGCTGCTTCAGGTTTTTTCCCATCAACTGTTGGAATATCTGCTGCAGAAACTACTTCTGGAGCTTCTTCAACTTCTTCAGCAATACCTGCTGCAATTGCTATAACTGCATCATCACCACGAAGAAGGTTTACTAAAGTTACACCTTTAGGTGGTACTAAATCTGACAAATGTAGCGACTGACCAGCTTTTAAATCCTTAAGATCTACTTCAATAAAATGTGGAATTTCCTTAGCTAAAGCACGAATTTCAACTTCATTTACAATATGAGTAACATGCGCATTTTGCATTTTAACTGCGTAGCATTCAGCTTCGTTTATAAAATGTAAAGGTATACGAATCTGAACTTCTTCTCTTTCATTTACCCGTTGAAAATCTAAATGTAATATTTCCGGGCGATATGCATGCACCTGAAAATCACGCAATAATACTTTTTCTGTTTTACCTGCAATATCCAGATTCAAAATTGATGTATGAAAATATTCACGCTTTAGGGCATGATAAATATTATTATGATCTAAACTAATAGAAATAGCTTCTGCACCAGAACCATATATGATTGCTGGAACTTGACCACTTCTACGCAGGCGGCGGCTCGCACCTCTACCATGCTCTTGTTTTAAATTTGCTTCTAATTTAGTTTCTTTCATTTTTATTTTCCTAAAATAATAAATTTTAGCCTAATCGCGACCAATAAGGCTATTCTAAAGTGGCATATTATAGCACATTTTTAATATAAATGCTTGAGGAATTTACATTTCTATATATTGAGGACCTGAACCCGCCTCAGGTGGAGTCCAATTTATATTTTGACAAGGATCTTTAATATCACAAGCTTTACAATGCACACAGTTTTGAGCACTAATATGCAATTTATTTTCATTATTACTATCTTTAACTATTTCATATACCCCAGCTGGACAATATCTAGTTTCTAAAGCAGCATAATACTTTAGATTAACCTCTATAGGTAATTTTTTATTTTTTAATTTTAAATGACATGGCTGATTATCATCATGAATAATATTTGCTAGATGTACAGACGAACTTTTATCAAAAGTTATCTTATTGTCTGGTTTCATATATTTTATTATTTTACAGTTTTTACTATTAACTAATCTTTCATTATCTTTAACTTTTATTTTAAATGTCCAAGGCGCCATACCTTTAAATATATAGTAATCAATTGCTGTATATATTAATCCTCCTAATAATCTGTATCGAAATGCTGGTCTAATATTGCGAACTTTATAAAGATTATCATATAACCAGCTATTTTTAAAATTTTCATAATAGCTAGTGGCTTCTTTTTGGTTAGATTTTATTGCTTCAAATACACTATTAGCTGCAATCATTCCAGACTTTATCGCGTTATGAACTCCTTTAATTTTAGGAACATTTAAAAACCCTGCACTATCACCTACTAATACGCCACCAGGAAAACTAAGTTTTGGAATTGCAGATACTCCACCTTCAACCACAGAACGTGCACCGTATTCTAATCTTTTTCCATTTACTAAAAACTTTTTAATTTCTGGATGCAACTTGAATTTTTGAAACTCTTCATAAGGATTTAAATAAGGATTTTTATAATCCAAGCTACAGACTAACCCTAAAGCTATTTTATTATTCTCTAAATGATATAAAAAACCACCGCCATAAGCTAAATTATTTAAAGGATAACCTATAGAATGAATAACTAATCCCTCATTGTGTTTAGCAGGATCAATCTGCCAAATTTCCTTAATTCCTAAGCCGTAAGTTTGATTAGAAAAAGAACTTTCTAACTGAAAATGTTCAATAATTTCTTTAGATACAGACCCTCGACAACCTTCAGCTAATATAACTTGTTTAGCTCGAATTTCAATTCCAGGCTGATAGTTTGCTGTTTGTTTACCATCTTTATCTAATCCAACTTCTCCAGTAATTACTCCTACAACCATATCATTTTCAATTATAGCTTTTACTACTGGAAAACCTGGATATATTTCTATACCTAACTCTTCAGCAAATTCACCTAATCGAATACATAACTGGCTTAAGCTAATAATATAATTACCGTTATTTTTCCAATCTTTAGGGCAAGGAAGTTTAAAAGACAAATTTTTAGTTAAAAATAATAGTTTTTCAGAAGTAACAGCTACATTAACAGGAAAATGCAAATCTTTCCAATTAGGAATTAATTCATTTAATCCTATTGGATCCATTACACATCCAGAAATAATATTTGCGCCAATACTACTTCCTTTTTCCAATAATGCAATAGATAAATCTTTATTATGCACCTTACCTAAATGCTTTAAATTAATTGCTGCAGCTAAACCTGATGGCCCACCTCCAACAATTACCACGTCATAAATCATAGCTTCACAGGGCATAAAATTATTTACTCTTCAGCGAAATGTTTCTGCATTTTTTCTCGACGTTCTTGAGCTTCAATTGTTAGAGTCGCTGTAGGTCTTGCTAAAAGGCGCTTTACCCCTATAGGTTCCCCAGTATCTTCACAGTAGCCATATTCTCCAGTTTCAAGTAAATATAGCGCTTTTCTAATCTTTTGTAATAGCTTTCTTTCTCTATCTCTTGTTCGCAACTCCAATGCATACTCTTCTTCAATTGTTGCCCGATCTGATGGATCAGCAATATAATTTGTTTCTTGCTCTTGAAAGGTTTGCGTAGTTTTTTTTGCATTATCTAAAATCTCTTGTTCATTAGCCAATAGTTTATTTTTAAAATACTCTAACTGAAGAGTATTCATATATTCACTCTCACCCATATCAAGTATATCTTGATCTGTTAATTTAGAGATATCAATATTTTTTTTTATATTTTTCATTTTACCTCCCGATAAAATATAAGCAATTATTCAATCAGTGTACATAAATGAATCTAGCTTATGCTGTCATTCATAAAAATGACATAAATTGAGCTAGCTATTATATATTGTTTTCTACTTATTCACAATAAAAAAATAAAATTATTATAACACAATTAATTAAATTTAAAAAATTAATTAATTTTTATCCTTTATTATCAATGCAAATTCTAACTATATAAATCTTTTATTTTATAATGTTTTATCAGAAATTTTATTGATAAAAAAACATATTTTTTATGATACACTGAGAACTAAACCAATAAATTTTAAGGCTAAATAATTAATTTTAAAATTATCTATCCTAAAAAAAACAACCCTGGATAATATCTCAAATTGCTAATTATTTTCTATTATAAAATTTAATATAATTTTTATTTAGAAAAATTAAGGTGCTTTCAAATAATTAATACTTAAGTAATAATTAACTTTTCCAAATATGCAATTAATATGAATTTATTTTTAATTGGTTCTTAATATTAGCTTAAACCATTTTAAAAACTTGTTATAAAATTATTTGACAAAAGTTTAGCATCTTGATAGAATACGCACCTCTGAGCAAAGTTATAAGGTTAATAAATGCAATAGCTTGGAGAAATGGCCGAGAGGTCGAAGGCACTCCCCTGCTAAGGGAGCATACGAGCTAAAACTCGTATCGAGGGTTCGAATCCCTCTTTCTCCGCCAAAATCTCGCACCCGTAGCTCAGTTGGATAGAGTACCTGGCTACGAACCAGGGGGTCAGAAGGTCGCGT